>JBGSJD010000036.1:0-14111 GCA_041742195.1 Hyphomicrobiaceae bacterium | reverse complement strand
GAGGCCGTGCCCATGACGGCGCATGTGCCCGCCGTGGTAACAAGGCGGCCCTCGGCCTCCTCGATCTCCGGCTTCGACATGCGCCCGGCGCGGTACTCGACCCAGAACTTGCGGCAGTCGGTGCAGGCGCCGACCCGATGCTCCCGGTAGCGCCCGGTCATCTGCGGCCCGCCGATGAGCTGGATCGCGGGCTTGCCGGCGCTCGCGGCGCCCATGAGCTGCGCCGGAACCGTTTTGTCGCAACCTCCCATCAGCACGACGGCGTCCATGGGCTGCGCGCGGATCATCTCCTCGCTGTCCATGGCCATGAGGTTGCGGAACTTCATGGAGTTGGGCGCGAGCGTCGATTCGTGCACTGAGATCGTCGGGAATTCCAGCGCCAGCCCACCGGCCGACTGGATCCCCCGCTTGGTCGCCTCGACCAGTTCGGGGAAATGCCGGTGGCAGGGATTGAACCGGCTGTAGGTGTTGGCGATGCCGATCACGGGGCGCTGCAACTCGTCCATCGAGTAGCCCATCGATCGCGCGAAGGCACGCCGCAGGTAGACCGAGAAGTCGGGGTCTCCGTAGTTCTGCAGCCCCCTGAGATAGCCGCTCGCGGCCCGCTGCCCTGGCGGCAGGGCGTCGCTTCCGCCCGAACCTGACTTGCTCTTCTTGGCCATGCCCGTGTCCTCGTGCCAGATGCGCGCGCTGAGCCCGCCGCGCCGTCGTTCCCCGAGAGGATGGTCAGGGATTTAACGGTTCATCAAGAGTTAGATGGAAGGATTCTCTTAACCAACTTGGATCTCCAGGGTTCATTGCCATGCCGGTCTTCGACCAGGGCGCAATCGCGCGCGTCACCTCGTCCCTGAACGAGGTCAACAACGACACCGGCCGGGTGGCGTTTTGCGGTCCGTTCGTCCTGTCGGCAATCACCGGCTATTCGATTTCGCGTATCGAGGACGAGATCCGCGCCTTTCGGGCGCCGGACACCAACACGAAGTCGATCGTGAAGGGGACGAACTCGGAAGAGGTCGCGGCCGCGCTGCGCCGCTTCGGCTATCGCATGGATCTCGCCGAGAGCTACATGCACCTGTCGAGAAAGGAGCGCCCGAGCGTCTGGGGTTGGATGCAGAAGCCGCGCAACGCCTGGACCCACTACATCCTGGCGATCCACAAGGGCAAGGAAGGCCACTGGGTGCTGATCAAGGGCGTGAAGCTCTGCGACACCTACTCGCTCGGCAAGTGGCAGTTCGTCTGCGACGGGCCCCACAAGGGGGCCCGCATCATGGAAGTCTTCGAGGTCCGGAAGGAACTCGGCGTCTGACGTGACGCCGGCTCCCGGTCGCTGCGCCGACCGTCACCGCACCATCTGGTCCGGGAGCCATGTGATCAGCTCCGGCCAAATCATGAAGATCGCGATCGCGAGGAAGTCCGCGAGCACGAACGGCAGCACGCCCCGGAAGATGTCCGACAGCGGGATGTCGCGTCTGACCGCACCGACCACGAAGCAACTGAGCCCGATTGGCGGCGTGATCAGGCAGACGCCCACCATCTTCACGACGATGATCCCGAACCAGATCGGATCGTACCCGAGCTTGATCACGGCCGGATAGAACACCGGCAGCGTCAGCAGCAGCATGCCGATGCCGTCCATGAAGCAGCCGAGCACCAGGTAGACGAACAGGATGCCCACCATGATCATCCATGGCTCGAGCGGCAGCCCGACGACCCACTCGGAAAACCTCTCCGGCACGCCGGCGAAGCCGAGGAACCTGACGAAGATCAGGATGCCCCAGATGATCGCGAAGATCATCACCGTGAGCTTTGCCGTCTCGAGCAGCGCATCGTTGAGCTGCGCGAATTTCATCCGGTTGATCAGCGCTGCGATGAAGACGACGAACGCCCCGAGTGCGCCGGCCTCGGTGGGCGTCGCCCACCCGAACAGCATCGAGGCGAAGATGATCACCACGACCGCGATCACCGGGAGCGTGCCCGGCAGCGAAGCGAAGCGCTCGCCCCACGTGAAGCCGCTGATCGGACGCCCGACGCTCGGATTCCAGCTGCACCAGCCGATGACGATGAGGCAGTAGCAGAGCGCCGAGATCAGGCCCGGGATGAACCCGGCGATCAGCAGCTTGCCGATCGAGGCCTCGACGATGATCGCATAGACCACCATGATGGCGGACGGCGGAATGAGGCTGTCGAGCGTGGCGCCAGCCGCCGTGACACCGGCGGCGAGACGCCGGTCGTAGTTTTCCTTCAGCATTTCCGGAATGGCGACGCGCGCGAACACGGCCGCCGCCGCCGTTGCTGCACCCGAGACCGCCGAGAAGCCGGCGACGGCGAAGATCGTAGCGATCGCGAGGCCGCCCGGAAGCCATCCAAGCCACTTCTTGGCGGCGTCGAAGAGCGTCTGTGTCATTCCGGCGTGGAACGCGAGGTAGCCGATCAGGATGAAGAGCGGCAGCACCGAGAGCGTGTAGTTGACCGATTTGGAATGCGGGATGGTCCCGATGAGGCCGGCGCCCGCGTCCCAGCCGATGAGCGTGACGATCCCGAGCAGTCCGACGAGTGCGGCTGCGATATAGACGCGAACCCCGAGGAGGACGAGCGTCAGCAGCGCGACGCAGCCGATGATGCCGATGGCGTCGTTGGAGAGCGAGTAGTCCATCAGCGCGGCCCCGCCTTGAGATCAGCTTCGACGAGTGCGGCGGCGGCTTCGGCCTCGCGACGCGCCATCTCTTCCGTGTCGATCACGAGCGGCACACCGTAAGGCTCGGCATTCGGGTCCACGACGAGGCGCAAATAGCCCCAGAGCTCGATCAGGAGCCGGATGAACAATAGCGCCAGCGAGGCCGAGACGATCGCCTTCGACGGCCACAGCAGGATCTGGGCATCCATCGTCGAATCCCCCGACGACCACGACCGGAGCGCGTGCGTATAGGTGTAGTAGGTGAGCACCCCGACCACGAACAGCGCGATCGCGACGCTCAGCACCTCGAACAGCCAGATGGCGCGCTTCGGCATGAACGTCAGCAGCAGTTCCATGCGGATGTGGCCGCCGAGCCGCTCCGTGTACGCGAGACCCATGAAGACCAGGAAGGACATCATGATCTCGACCATGTCGATGTAGCCGTGGATGGGGTAGTTGAAGAACTTCCGTCCAAGCACCTGCGCCACGCCGATGATCATCAGCGCGAACACGCCGAACCCCGAGATCAGCGCTGTCAGCTTTTCGATCCGGTGGACGCCCCGGTCGATGGCGCCGAGCGCACCACCGCCGGAGCCGAGCGTGGGATCGGCTGCCTGATTGCCCGCCATGAGCGGCTCTCCCTGCAAAATGGCTTGGCCACGGCACCCGCGCCGTGGCCAATGCGACGTGCCCCGTCAGTGGAGAGCGGTTATTTGCCGGTGTACTTCGGGATCGCCTTCGCGGCTTCGGCGAGTGTCATGTCGAGAACGCCCTTCGCATCGAACTTCGACGCGTTGTCGGCCACCCACTTGTCCCAGACCGGCTTGCCGGCCTTCTCGCGGAATTCCTTGAGCTGGGCTTCGGTATAGAGCACCTCCGTCAGCCGCTTGCGGAACACCGGCAGGTTGGCGTCGTCGGCCTTCTTGTAGGCGGCGAGCATCGCCTCGTAGGCGGCGGGCTTCGCTTCCGCGAGCAGCTTCTGGTACTGCGGCGGCAGCTTGGCGTAGGACGCTTTGCTCGTGACCACGGCACAACCGCTGATGGACGGGTTCATGTTGTTCGTGAACCAGCTCGCGACCGTGTGGACCTGGTAAGCCATGTGCGCGTAGGTGTGCGGGAATGCCGCCCCGTCGATCGTGCCGCGCTCCAAGGCCGTGTAGACGTCGGTCGCCGGCACGGTGGAGGGCACCGCCCCAAGGAGGCGCATCGCATCGCCGAGCCCACCGCCAGCGCGGAGCCGGAGCCCCTTCCAGTCTTCCAGCGTCTTGGGCGGCTTGCCTTTGCCCATGAATTCGGACTGCGGGAGAACGACGATGTAGTGCGGTTGCGCGCCCCACTGCTCGAGGTCCTTGACCAGTGCGGGGTGCATCTGGACGGCATCGGCCACGTCGCGCGTGACGCGGAGATCCGTGAACGGCAGGAACGGCAGCGAGAACACCATCCAGGCGGGCGTCTTGCCGGGATGGTAGAAATTGCAGATGTCGGCGCTGTCGATCGCTCCGATCTTGATGGCGTCGAGGTTTTCCTGGCCCTTCGAGAACACCTCGCCGTAGCCGATCTTGATGCTGAAGTTGCCGTTGGTGCGGGCCTTCAGGATCTCGTTGACCTTCTCGATGCCTTCGGTGTTGGCGCGCCGCTTGCCCCAGAGCGAGTGCTTCCACTCGATCTTCGGACCTTCGACGACTTGCGCCGAGACGCCGGACGTTCCGGCAAGCAGAGCTGTAACGGCCAGCAGGGCGCTGGCTGCGCGAACGATCATGGCTTCCTCCCTCACGGGCGAACCGGGTTGCAATCCAGCGTCTCGCCGTCGTTTCCGTGAGGTAGTCTGGCATTAAGCTCGGCGAGTGACAACCCGCCGAGACACCCCGCTCGGCTCAGGCCGCGATCGGCGTTTCCGGGAAGGAGAGCTGCTCGCGCGCCCGCCATTCGCTGGTGACGTAGTTGATGATGATCGACTTCCGCACGCCCTCGATCCGGCGCGGCTCGAAGCCATGGTACGTGTTGCTCGACGGCACGAACACCATGGCGGCGTTCTGCGCGAACGGCGAGCGCCCGACGTGCCGCTTGTCGTTGTCGTAGATGTCGGTACCGAGATCGCTGTGCGACGGGTCGGCCGACAGGTAGAGCAGCATCGTGAACGTTTTCACGCCGAGATCGGTGTGCGGCTCCAGCCAGAACCCGTCGGTATCCTGCGCATACTCGAGCCGCAGGTACGTCCCGTCCAGCCTGGCGCCGAAGTGGCGCGCCACCCCGCCCGTCACCTCGGGCGACTGGAAGGCCTGGGCGAACGCCTCGATGAGGGGGAAGTGGGCGCGGTTTTCCACATCGAAGTATTTGCGTGTCGCGTTGTGCAACTCGCGCTTTCCGGAGACGCCGCCCAGTGCGGGCGGCGGAAACGGCAGCGCGGCGAGGTCCGCCGCGACGCCGCTCGGCATGCAGTGCGAAAGCAGCCAGTGCGGATAGGGCGCTGCCTCTTTCTTCGAGGCGTCGATACTGGCGAGAAGGCTCGTGATGATGGCGTCTGCCTGCGTGGCCATGTTGGTCTGTCCCCTGCTGCTCACGGCGGTCCCGCTGCGACGGCGCCCTTGCGCACCGGCCCGACGTGATCGCTGCCCCGTCCGATGGAGCCTGTTGCGACGGCGACGCCCCTCAACCCTAAAAGGCCGTCTCCGGATATTTCATCCGGCAATGCAACTCGGTGCCCGTCTAGCATCGTAAACTGTGATGGCCCTACTGGACACGGCGTCGCGCGGCGCGCAGGTGGCCCGTCCGTGGGGTGTGCGTTTGGTGGCGGACGGCTGTGCGGTGCGCAGCCCGCGCGCGCGAAGCGTCACGATGCGGACGCAGTGGCAGCGGGCCTGGAATGCAGCTTTTCCTCGATATCGTGACCAAGGTGACGCTGCCGATCATCGCGCTGGTGGCGCTCGGCTACGTCCTCCAGCCGCGTCTGAAGCTCGACATCGGTACGCTCAACCGCGTCCAGGTCTACGTGGTGATGCCGGCTTTTCTTGTGCATTTCCTGGCGACCGGCAAGCAGCCGCTCTCCGTCGTCTGGCCGGTCTTCTATTTCGGCATCGTCCAGTTTCTGATTCTCATTCCCCTCGGCTGGCTGCTCGTCTTGGCCTTTCGCATGCGGGCCTCGCTCGGCCCCATGATGGGCCTCGGCACCGCCTACGCCAACGTGGGCTTCTTCGGCATTCCCGTCACCCAGCTCGCCTTCGGACCCGACTACCTGATCTACCAGTCGGTGCTCACCGCCCTGATGGCCGTTCTGGTCTGCACGGTCGGCGTCTGGCTTTTGGCACCGGCCGGTGGCAGCCCGCTCGCCAAGCTGCGGACGGCCTTCGAGACGCCGCTCATTCCATCGGTCGTGCTCGGGCTGACATTGCGCGGTCTCGAGGTGGAGCTGCCCGTCGTCGTGGCGCAGCCGATGCAGTTTCTGGGCTCCATCTTCACGCCGCTCGCCCTCTACACGCTCGGCGCGCAGGTGGCGGCTGCCCATCTCGGTCGCATCGAGTGGGGACCGCAGGCGCTCATTCTGATCCTGAAGTTCGTGCTGGCCCCTCTGCTGACGTGGCAGATCTGCATCATCATGGGCCTGCCTCCGGACATCACCGCGGTGATCGTCGTCGCCGCATCGACGCCCGTCGGCGTTCTCGTCACGATTTTCGCCGCCGAGTACAAGGCCGAATCGGAGTTCATCTCGACGGCGGTGGTGATCACGACCGCGCTCTCGCCGCTCTTCGTGACCGCCTGGATTCTGGCCGTCCGCCTCTTGTGAGACGAACGCGCGGCGCCTCAGCCGCGCGGCTCGATGGGTACGCCCGGCTCCCGCTTGGCCTCGCGCAGCACGACCGTCGTCTTCACGCTCGCCACGTTCGGCAGCACTGTGAGCTGGTCCAGCACGAACGCCTGGAAGGCCGGCAGGTCGGCGGCGACGCACTTCAGCATGTAGTCGGCATCGCTCGCGATCATGTAGGCCTCGCGCACGAGCGGCCACGTGAGGAGGCGGTTCTCGAATTCGCGCAGTTCCGTCTCGCCCTGCGCCCGGAGCGTCACCGCTGCGAACGCGACGACCTCGAATCCGGCGAGCTTGGTATCGAGCACGGCGTGATAGCCGCGGATGAATCCGGCCTGCTCAAGCGCGTTGACCCGCCGGAGGCACGGCGGCGGCGACAGCCCGACCCGTTGCGCCAGAGCCACGTTGGTAAGGCGGCCGTCTGCCTGCAGCTCTTTCAGGATGCGCCAATCAGTAGCATCGAGACGAATGCGCATCGGGAGTAGGGCCTCCAGGGGGCTGCTTGCCCGCGTGGCGGATTCGCACGCGTGACGCAGCCACACCAGCATGTGCCACGGTCCGCGTCGAAATGAAATCTGCCGCCACGCACCCGGGTATCTGGAATTGGCGACAGGGGGAGTGATCGATGACTGTCGAGCCATCGCCGCAGGTCAAAGCCTGGCTGATCACCGACGACAAGGCCGGCATGCAGGTGCAGGCGCGCGGCGTCGCCGAAGCACTCGGTGCCGACTGGGAGTTGAAAGAGGTCGCCCCGCAAGGCTTCTACCGGTTCGCCGCCCCCTACGGTCCGCCGGACCCGCGCGACGGTGACGGCAAGCTCCTGTCGCCGCCCTGGCCCGATATCGCCATTGCAACCGGACGCCTCAGCGTGCCTTACATCCGCGCGCTGCGAAAGCTTGCAGGGGTGCGCACGTTCACGATCGTCCTGCAGGATCCGAAGACGAGCGCCCGCACCGCCGACCTGATCTGGGTGCCGGAGCACGATCGCCGCCGCGGCGCCAACGTGATCACGACGTTGACCGCGCCGCATGGCTATTCGCCCGCCCGCCTCGCCGGCCTGCGCGCAACCGAGCCGTCCTGGCTGGCGGCACTGCCCCATCCGCGCGTCGCGGTGATTCTCGGCGGCAAGAACGCCGTCTACAAGTTTACCGATGCCGACGATGACCGCCTCGAGGCGTCGCTCGCCTCATTCGCGCGTCTCGGCGCGAGTTTCCTCGTCACGCCCTCGCGCCGCTCGCACCAGCGCCTGGTGCGTGCCGTTGATCGGGCGACGTCCACCGCGCCCCGCTTCTTCTGGGACGGCACCGGCGACAATCCCTATCCGGCCTTCCTCGCCCACGCCGACCTGTTCGTCGTCACCGGCGACAGCGTCAACATGACGGGCGAGCCGCTGGCGACCGGCCGGCCGGTCTATGTGTTCGAGCCCTCGGGCGGAAGTGCCAAGTTCCGGCGCTTCCACGAGGCGCTGCGGCGCTATGGCGCCACACGCCCGTTGCCGGGGGAGGTTAAAAGTCTCGAAGGGTGGAGCTACCCGCCACTCGACTCGGCCGCCGAGATCGCAGCGATCGTGGCGACGCGGCTGGCGCGTCGGCGGGAGATGGTGCCGGGCCTGGCATTTGCAGGGCGCTGAACGGACAAGCGGCGGCAGGCGGGCTGATCCCGCGGGCGCCGGATTTCCAAGGGGGTACGCGATGCGACATCTCAACATCGGCAAGCTGAAGGCGACGCGGATCGAGACCGAGCCCTACAAGTACGTCGTGGTCCCGGGCTTCCTGACCGCCGAGACAGTTCAGGCGATCAACGCCTCGTACCCGAAGATCGAGAAGGGTGGCAGCTTCCCCGTCGAAAGCCTCGACGAGAGCATGGCCATCAAGGATGTCATCGCCGAACTCGACGGCCCCGAGTTCGAGGCTGTCATCTCCGAGAAGTTCGACGTGGCGCTCGAAGGCCGTCCGAAGATGTTCTCGCTGCGCGGCTATACGCGCGCCAAGGACGGCCAGATCCATACCGACAGCCGCGACAAGATCATCACGGTCCTGCTGTATCTGAACGACAACTGGCAGCAGGCCGGTGGCCGGCTGCGCATCCTGCGCAATGGGCACGACGTCGACGACTACGTGACCGAGGTGCCGCCCGACAACGGCACGCTCCTCGTGTTCAAGCGTGCCGACAACTCCTGGCACGGCCACCATCCGTTCGAAGGCCCGCGCCGGTCGCTCCAGATGAACTGGATGACGAGCGAGGGCTCCAAGGGCTTCCACGCCATCCGTCACCGGATTTCGGCCGCCGTGAAGAAAGTCATGGCGGGCTGACCACCCGGGACCGCCCCGTCGCCGTTGCAGGATCGTCGGTCCGCATGCTCTAGTCCGGCCGGGATGCGCTGGAACGACGGAGCGATGCGATGAAGGTCTTGATACTCGGCGGAGCGGGCATGCTCGGTCGGAAACTCGCCGAGCGGCTGGCCCGCGACGGCCGCATCGGCTCGAGCGAGGTGTCCTCCCTCACGCTCTACGACGTCGTCGAGCCGCAGAAGCCGGCCGGCGCCAAATTCCCGGTCGCGACGTTGACGGGCGACCTCCCCGCGGATGGCGAGACCGACAAGCTCGTCGCCTCCCGCCCGGACGTGATCTTCCATCTGGCGGCCATCGTCTCGGGCGAAGCCGAGCAGGATTTCGACAAGGGCTATCGGATCAACCTGCAGGGGACGATGAACCTGCTCGATTCGATCCGCCGGGCCTACGCCGATGCACAGAAGAAGCCCCGCCTCGTCTTCACGTCCTCGATCGCCGTCTTTGGCGCGCCGTTCCCGGAGCGCATTCCGGACGAGTTCTTCACCACCCCGCTGACGAGCTACGGCACCCAGAAGGCGATCGGCGAACTGCTGCTCGCCGACTACACGCGGAAGGGCCTGCTCGACGGCGTCGGTATCCGGCTTCCGACCATCTGCGTCCGCCCGGGCAAGCCGAACAAGGCGGCCTCCGGCTTCTTCTCCAACATCATCCGCGAGCCGCTCGCAGGCCATGAGGCGGTGCTGCCGGTCTCCGAGGACGTCATGCACTGGCATGCGAGCCCGAGGGCGGCGGTGGGCTTCCTCCTCCATGCGGCGAGCATCGACGGCGCTCGCCTTGGCACCCGGCGCAACCTGTCGATGCCGGGCCTCGCCGTGACGGTCGGGGAGCAGATCGAGGCCCTGCGCAAGGTGGCGGGCGAGAAGGTCGTGGCCCGCATCCGCCGCGAGCCCGACCCGTTCGTTCAGGGGATCGTCGCTGGCTGGCCGCGCAATTTCGAGACCCGCCGCTCGATCGAGCTTGGTTTCGTGGCGGAGCGAAGCTTCGAGGACATCATCCGCGTCCATCTCGACGACGAGCTCGGCGGCCGGATCGCCTGAGGGAGAGCGCCATGACGACTGCTGCAAAGCCGCTGATGTTGCTGTGGGTCGCCGACCCGAAGCCGTTCCACTCGGGCCTCGACGCTGCCGGCCTCGCCGACCGCTTCGAAATTGCCCATGTCGCCCCCGGTGCCACGGCAACTCCGGACCAGTTGGCGCGTTGCGAGGTGCTGCTGGCGTTCGGCGTGCCACCGGGTGCGCTGGGCGAGATGCGCAATCTGAAAATGCTGCAGTCGATGACGGCCGGCGTCGACAACTGGCTCTCGCGGAAGGATTTGCCCCCGACGCTCCCGCTGTCGGCGGCGCGCGGGACCCATCGTGTGCAGATGCCAGAGAATATCCTCGGCGCGCTCTTCCATATCACCAAGCACTACCACGCCATCGCCCGGAGCCAGGAGCAGGCGAAGTGGGTGCGGTCGCAGTCGACGACGCTGGCCGGCAAGACACTCGCAATCCTCGGGCTCGGTGCCATCGGTCTCGAACTGGCGCGGAAGGCGGCAGCGCTCGAGATGCGCGTCATCGGCACCAAGCGGAGCGTCGAGCCCGTGCCGCACGTTGATCGGGTCTATGCCCCCGAAGCGACCGCCGAGGTGTTGGCGGCGAGCGACTACGTGGTGCTGCTGCTGCCCGTGACGCCGGCCACCGAGAACATGTTCGACCGGGCGATGATCCGGCACATGAAGAAGGACGCTTGGCTGATCAATTTCGGCCGTGGCGCGCTGATCGTCGACGACGACCTGATCGCGGCCGTCCGCGAGAAGGAGATCGCCGGCGCGGTGCTCGACGTGTTCCGCACCGAGCCGCTACCTGAGACGCATGCGTTCTGGCGCACCCCGGGGATCATGGTGCTGCCCCACATCGGCGGCGGGCATCCCGATCGCGACAAGTGGGTCGCATCGTTGTTCGTCGAGAATGTGCGGCGGCATCTGGCCGGCGAGCCACTGAAGGAACTCGTCGACCGCACCAAGGGCTACTGAGGCGGTGCCTCATGCGAAGTAGCGTTTCTCCAGCATGCAATGGCAGCCGTTGTTGCCGTTGACGAGCTGCGTGACGCGCAGGTCGGCCGCGAGCGAGCACAGCATGTAGGCGTCCTCCCGGCAGAGCCCCTTCCGCTCGCCGAGTAGCGCGATCATGAGGCGCAGCGCCTCCTTGGCCGCCTGGTCGAGGTCCGGATCGAACGCCATCGTGATGTGATGCGTCGGGCTTTCCGCTCTCGGCCACTTGAGGCCGAGGCCCTTCTTCAGGTTGAACCGGAACGTGCCGGTGAGCGCCGTTTCGATCGCCGTGACGCACACCTCGCCGTCGCCCTGCGCGCCATGCCCATCGCCGCACGAGAAGTTGGCGCCCGCAACGAACACCGGCAACGTCAGGGTCGTGCCCGCCACGAGTTCCTTGTTGTCGAGATTGCCGCCGTGCCGGTTCGGTGGCAGCGACGACACCATGCCCCACGGCTGCGGCGGCGCGACACCCATGACGCCGAAGAACGGCGTCAGCGGCACCTCCGCCCCCCACGAGAGCGTCCCGACCTTCCGCTCGAGATCCATCGGGATGTGCACGATCCGGACGTTCGCGAACTCGCCGGGAAGCGCGCCGGCCAGCGGCCGGATGGCATTGTAGCCCCAGTTCTGGCGGCACGTGATGTCGAGGATCTCGACCTCCAGCGCATCGCCCGGCATCGCGCCCTCGACCGCGATGGGACCGGTCAGCACGTGTCCCGGAAGCTTGCGCGGCACCTTGGCGTGGATTTCGAGGAGTTCCGGTGGAACGACGAACCCGGAACCGGCCGGCGGCATCACGTCCTGCGCGCCGCTCACGGTCTCCACCGTCACCGTCTCGCCGGAGCGGATGGTGAGGGCTGGCGGCACGGCGGCGTCGAAATAGCCCCAGTGGACTGTCTCGACGGACGACTTGAGGACGTGGTGCGGCATCGCGGAGGCTCCGGCTCGAGGGCAGCTGCTGGCGCGAGGGTGCGCCGCACCGGGAGCATGCGCAAGCCGCCTCTTCCGGACGTTCGAGCCCGGGAAACAGGCACCCTGGCCCCGCCGGGGACGTCTTGCGAGCGGCGACGCGCCGAAAGCCCTGCGGCGCAGAAGCGGTTCCCCGCCCTGCGCCGCAGTCGTCAGCGTTCGATGTGTCGGGTGTCAGCGCTCGAGATGCGGCATCGGATCGACGGGCTTCGAGCCCTGCCGCAACTCGAAGTGCACCTGCGGCTGGTCGACCGAACCGGTCTTGCCGGCCTTCGCGATCGCCTGGCCGCGCTCGACCTTGTCGCCCCGTTTCACGAGGATGGCGTCGTTGTGCGCGTAGGCCGAGACCCAGTTGCCGTCGTGACGGATCAGGACGAGGTTGCCGTAGCCCTTGAGCTCGCTGCCGGCATAGGCGACCGTGCCGGACTCGGCCGCCTTCACCGGCGTACCTTCCGGCAGCGAAATGTTGATGCCGTCGTTGGACGCGCCGCCCTTGCCGCCGAAGCCGGAGATGACCCTGCCCTTGGCCGGCCACCGGAATTCCGTCGGGGTTTCCTTGCTGATGGAGGCGGTCGTCGGAGGGTCGGCAGCGGGTGCTGCCGGAGCCAAGAGCTACGCTAATAGCAGCCCAATAAAAAATAACTGAGCAGATACAACGAGCATTTCGTCAGCGCCGAGCATCCAATAAAATAGGCTCGTTACACAGAGGCGAAATCCCCGGAGTGCGCCCTCGGTTCCGGGCTCTAGAATTGATCATGTTGACCTGAGGGTATGTCTATTGAACTTCCAGAACATCGCAGATGAAGCGCTCAACCTTCCAAAAGAACAACGTGCCTCGCTGATCCAGAAGCTGCTTCTTAGTTTGGATACACCGCCACGCGGTGAGTTGCGAGAAGACTGGCTCTGTGAAGCCGGTCACCGCGCCGAGGAGCTAGATCAGGGGTCAGTGCAGGCCATTTCTAGCGATGAAGTTCTCAAAAAGGCCCGAGCTCTTCTCAAATGATCTATGAGTTTCATCCCGCTGCCGAAGCAGAGTTTCTTGAGTCCGTGGGTTTTTATGAATCCAGGGCTCAAGGGCTTGGTGAAGCATTTATCGCTGAATTCGAAGCAGTCATTTGTCTCGTTTGCAACGCGCCGCGGCAAAGGCCAGTGGAGTGTGCGCCAGACATCCGCCGCGCCCCGCTACAACGCTTTCCTTTCTCCATCATTTACAGAGAAAAACAGCCAAAAATTCAAGTACTTGCCGTTGCACATGAGCGCAGAAGACCTCAGTACTGGCTTGGTAGGCTTTAACAAGAACCACCGTCACGCTCCGCCTAACGCAACTGACTGTCCTTGCTGCCCCGGCGGTTGTAACCGCTAACTGCCGTCTGCTGTTTATCCCGTTCGCTTTGGCAGTTCACGCACAGGCGCACGCCGTGGATGGCGGCGCGGCGGGCCTCAGGGATGGCTGCGGCGCATTCTTCGCAATGGCTCAGGCTCTCGCCCTTGGGCAGCTGGCTGCGCACGCGGGCGATGGCGTCCTCGAGGCTGCTGTCGATCTGCTCTTGCACGGCGCCTTCGTTTGCCCAACCGCTGGCCATGACAACCTCCCATCAGTGCGTGGTGTTGGTTGCAGATATGGACGCCCGCCCAGCTGTTGGCAAGCGCAGCTCGTCGGCTCGATGCGCCGCGGCGTTATTCCTTGACGTGCATTCGGCTCAATGCGTAGCAGTGCTATGCCTTGACATGCATTCCGCTCAACGCAGTGCGGTGCTATTCCTTGACGTGCATATAGTCGCGCGCCCAGATCATATAATCCTCGGCGGTGGAATATTTGGCTGACAGCTGCGTGGCGCTCAACGGCGAGGCGGTGATCTCGCGCTGCTCGCGCAGGCAGTCGTAGGTCGCCTTGATCGCCGCAAAATAGGCGGCATGCCCGTTGACTACGATGCGCACGCCGAGGCTGGCCAGGCGCTGGTTGTCGCGCAGTTCCGGGTTGCCATAGGTGACCAGCATCAGCGGCACACTGAGGTGCGGGGCGATCTGTTCGAGGTGCTCGAAATTGTCGATGCCGACCATGCAGATACCATCAGCGCCGGCCGCCTGGTAAGCCTGCGCGCGCTCAATCACCTCGTCGACGCTGAGCATGGCCGCGTTGGTGCGGGCGATGATGCTCAGGTTGCGGTCGACTCGCGCTTGCAGCGCCGCGCGGATTTTTCCGACGCCCTCTTCCACCGCGATCAGGTCGGTGGACTTGCGGCCAAACTTGGCCGGCAGCAGGGTGTCTTCCAGGGTCAAGGC
>JBGSJD010000035.1:0-2234 GCA_041742195.1 Hyphomicrobiaceae bacterium | reverse complement strand
GTTGGTCGAGGCCCAGGGCTGGCGCCCGACCGTAGCCCTGATGGCGATCGGCGGCTTCGTCATCGCGGTCATGGCGTTCGCGACCATCCGCGACAAGACGCGGGGCACGGGCGGCCTCGGCAGCGTGCTGGCGGGCCTCGGCCACGTCCTCTCCAACAGGCAGACGTGGCTGATCTCCATCGCCGGCCTCGGCACCAACGGCACGCTGCTCGGCTTCGGCGGCCTTTGGGGCGTTCCGTTCATGCAGTCGGCCCACGGGCTCGAGCCCACCAAGGCCGCCTTCGTGACATCGCTTCTGATCGCGGGCTGGGGCTTCGGCGCGCCGTTCTTCGGCTGGCTCTCGGGCCTCATTCAGCAGCGCCGCCTCCCCTTCATCTTCGGTTATGCGATCTGCGCCCCGGCCTTCCTGACGCTAATCTACGGCCCCCCACTTTCGGCCGAACTCGTAGCCGTCCTCACCTTCCTGACGGGCTTCGGCGGCGCCGGCCAGATCGTCTGCTTCGCAACCGTACGGGAGGTCAACCCGCCACTGCTTTCGGGTACGGCGATCGGCGTCGTCAATGCGTTCGTCACCGGCACCGGCGCGGTCTACCAGCCGCTGATCGGCTGGCTTCTCGATCGGACGTGGTCCGGCAACCTCGTCGGCGGCGCCCGGGTCTATGCGGCGGACGACTATCGCGTCGCATTCACGGTGCTGGCCGTCGGTCTCGCGGTCGGCTTCGTGTGCACGTGCCTGATGCGCGAGACCCGCTGCAAGCCGGTGGCGTAAGGCCCTCCACCCAAAGAAAAAAAGGCGGCGCAGCCTGGAGCCGCACCGCCTCTGTCATCAGCAATCCGGGCCGCGTTACTCCGCCGCCTTGGCCTTCAGCAGGCCGGTGTGGGCAAGCGCGGCGTCGACGGCTTTCTTCGTCGAGTCCATCAGCGGCGCCAGCGGCAGGCGGCACTCGGGGCTCTCGATGAGACCGAGCCGCCATGCGGCGTACTTCACCGGCGCCGGATTGGTCTCGATGAACAGCGCGTCGTGCAGCGGCATCAGCAGATCGTGCAGCTCCAGCGCCCGCGCGAAATTGCCCGCGAGGCAGGCGTTCTGGAACTCGGCGCAGAGGCGTGGCGCCACGTTCGACGTCACCGAGATGATGCCATGGCCACCGTGGGCGTTGAATCCCAGCGCCGAGCCGTCCTCACCCGAGAGATAGGAGAACGGCTTCTTGATCAGCAGCCGGTGCTGCGACATGCGCTCGACCTTCGAGGTGGCGTCCTTGATGCCGGCGACGTTCTTCAGCTCGGCGATCCGGGCCATGGTGGCCGGCAGGATATCCACGACCGTGCGCGGCGGCACGTTGTAGACGATGATCGGCAGATCGACCGCGTCGCTGATCGCCTTGAAGTGGAGGTACAGGCCCTCCTGCGTCGGCTTGTTGTAATAGCCGGTCGAATGCAACGTCGCGTCCGCGCCCGCCTTCTTGGCGAACTCGGTCAGCTCGATGGCCTCCTCGGTGGAGTTCGAGCCCGCGCCGGCGATCACCGGCACGCGTCCCCGCGCCACCTTCACGCAGAGTTCCACGACCCGCTTGTGCTCATCGTGGCTGAGCGTCGGCGTCTCGCCCGTGGTGCCGACAGGCACCAGGCCGTGCGATCCTTCGCTGATCTGCCACTCCACGAACCGCTCGAAGGCCGCTTCGTCGACCTTGCCGTTCTTCATCGGCGTGATCAGTGCCGTATTGGAACCCTTGAACATGCCGAGCGTCCTCCCGGTTGGACGGATGTGTCGCCGCTCTTCCAGATCGCCCCTTGACCAGATCGCCCCTTGAGACGTGTCGCAGGACACATCGCGCCACGGGTCACAACGGCCGAGCCTGCCGGCGGGAATCGCCATCCATCAGTTGTGGCAGCGACATTATGCCGTCACACGATCAGCCGCAAGCGGCCCCCCGGGCGACGACGATCGCCGCCGAGTCCGGGGCGCAACACCCCCGACCCGCTTGCCACCCATCTTTTGCTCATCTCGCCACATTTAGACATTCTCGGCGCTGTAGAACCGAATCGCGCCGCACCTGCGGCCGTCTCCGATCCGCCACAGCATGGGGACGCCCGATGCCGACGAGACTGCCAACCCTCCTTTTTGCCGTGACCCTCCTAGTGCTGCCGGCCCCGGCCCGCGCCGAGCAGCCCAAGTCCGGCGGTGCCGCGCAAACCGCAGTGACCGCGTCACCCGCCGTCGCGGCGCCTCGCAC
>JBGSJD010000034.1:0-6667 GCA_041742195.1 Hyphomicrobiaceae bacterium | reverse complement strand
AGCGCGCTCCCTGCGCCGATGACCGGCAGCAGGCCAACCATCGCTACGCCAAAGACAGCGCGACGTGCAGCCTTGCGGGCGCGTGCGGCGCGCCCCTTGGATACACGGCTGGCACCCGTTTCCTTGTTGTCCGTCATGGTGTCGACCCCGCTCAATAAGAAATCTCGAATTCCGTTGGATCGACCGAGCCTCGATTCGGGGTGTGGTGTCCACCGACCGCGCCCTGCAAAAGCCCCTTCCGGTGCCCGTCCGGGCCATGTTCGGCCAGCGCCGCGGCACTTCGGCAACAGACATGACGAGTGTGAGGGTGGAGCTGCAACCGGGACAAGTTTCGACCTGAGGCGGTCTGCGGCTGCATTTTTGTGCTCAGAGCCGAGAGATTCATCGGGCGCGCGCGTTGACCCCGCCGATGCCTGCTGATTTTATCGGCATCCAGAGATCACGTGGGTCAAGTCCGTCCTGACCGGCCCTGCTCGCGATCGGCGCATCTGGAAGTCCAGTCGGTGTGGCGCGAGGTCGAGTGATTGAACAGTGAGCCCGCAATGGGCCTTGGGAGGTAGATTATGGACGACAAGACCCTTCGCCGATTGATCGGTGATGTGAAGGACGGCCGCCTGTCGCGTCGCCGGTTCCTCACCCGCATGGCCGCCGTCGGCCTGACGGCGCCTCTCGCCAACCAGCTGCTGTCCTTTGGCGGCGTCGCCATGGCCCAGTCCACGTTCAATTACGCGCCGACGAAGGCCGGCGGTGGTGGTCCCCTGAAGCTCCTGTTCTGGCAGGCGCCCACGCTGCTCAACCCGCATTTCGCCGTCGGCACCAAGGACCAGAACGCCGCCCGCATCTTCTATGAACCCCTCGCCGGCTGGGATCCGGACGGCAACCTGTTCCCGATCCTCGCAGCCGAGATCCCGAGCCGCGAGAACGGTGGCTTGGCCGCCGACGGCATGAGTGTCGTCTGGAAGCTGAAGAAGGACGTCACGTGGCACGACGGCAAGCCCGTCACCGCCGACGATTGCGTCTTCAACTGGGAGTTCGCCCGCGATCCTGGCACCGCTGCGACCACCTCGGGCAGCTACAAGGACGTCAAGGTCGAGAAGGTCGACAGCCACACGATCAAGCTGATCTTCGCCAAGCCGACGCCGTTCTGGGCCGACGCCTTCGTCGGCGGACGCGGCATGATCATCCCGAAGCACCTCTACGAAGGCTTCACCGGCGACAAGTCGCGCGAGGCCCCGACCAACCTGAAGCCGGTCGGCACCGGTCCCTACAAGTTCGTCGACTTCAAGCCCGGCGACATCGTCCGCGGCGCGCGCAACGAAAAATATCATCTCCCCAATCGTCCCTTCTTCGACACCATCGAGATGAAGGGTGGCGGCGATGCCGTTTCGGCGGCCCGCGCCGTGCTCCAGACCGGCGAGTTCGACCACGCCTGGAACATGCAGGTCGAGGACTCGGTCCTGAAGAACCTGGAGACAGGTGGCAAGGGCCGCGTCGTGATCACGCAGAGCGGCAACATCGAGATGATCCTGCTCAACAACACCGACCCCTGGACCGAGGTCGACGGTGAGCGCTCGAGCCTCAAGACGAAGCATCCGTTCCTGACCGAGAAGCCCGTGCGTCAGGCGCTGGCGCTGCTCGTCGACAAGGCCTCCGTCGAGAAATTCATCTACGGACGCACCGGCACGGCCACCGCCAACTTCGTCAACAACCCGCCGAAGTTCCGCTCGCCGAACACGAAGTACGAGTTCAATATCGAGAAGGCGGCGAAGCTGCTGGAGGACGCCGGCTGGAAGAAGGGTTCTGACGGCATCCGCACCAAGGACGGCAAGCGCCTGAAGCTGGTCTACCAGACCTCCACCAACGCGCCGCGCCAGAAGACCCAGGCCATCGTCAAGCAGGCGTGCCAGAAGGCCGGCATCGAGGTCGAACTGAAGTCCATCACGGCTTCTGTGTTCTTCTCCTCCGATGTCGCCAACCCGGACACCTTCACGAAGTTCTACACCGACCTCGAGATGTACACGACGACCATGCCGCAGCCGGACCCCGAGGTCTTCCTGCAGCAGTTCCGCTCCACGGAGGCCGCCACCAAGGCCAACAAATGGCAGGGTCGCAACATCTCCCGCTGGAAGAACGAGGAGTTCGACAAGACCTACGCGGCGGCGCAGAACGAGCTCGATCCGGTCAAGCGGGCAGCCATGCTGATCAAGTGCAACGACCTCGTCGTCAACGATCAGGCGACGATCCCGGTCGTGGCCCGCCCATCGGTCAGCTCGACGTCGAACACCATCGTCAACCGGCTTAGTGGTTGGGATCTCGAACTCGGCTACCTCCACGAGTGGCATCGCAAGGCATGAGAATCGTCGTGCGCTGCCGTCTCTTGGCAGCCTGAGCGGGAGCCACCATGGCCGACTATCTGCTGCGACGGCTCTTGATCGCGATTCCGAGTCTGCTGGGCATCAGCGCCGTGCTCTACACGGTGCTGGCGCTGGCGCCCGGCGATCCGTTCCAGGAACTCGCGACCAACCCGAACGTGCCGCCCGAGGTGCAGGAGGCGTTGCGTCGCAAGTTCGGCCTCGATGATCCCGTCTACGTGCGCTACTTCCGCTGGCTGACGGCGATGCTCCAGGGTGATTGGGGCTATTCGTTCGTCAGCCGGGTGGATGTCGACACGTTGATCCTCCAGCGGTTGCCGACCACGCTCATCGTGATCGGCTCCGCCCAGGTCCTGGCGCTGCTCGTGGCCCTGCCGGTCGGCATCTACGCCGCGACGCGCCCCTACTCGGTCTTCGACCAGATCGCCAACACGCTGGCTTTCGTCGGATTTTCGCTGCCGACCTTCTTCACCGGCCTGCTGCTCATTCTCGTCTTCTCGATCTGGCTCGACTGGCTGCCGTTCGTCTATCGGGCCGACATCGCCGCGACGGGCTGGCAGTTCTATTGGGAGCACATCAAGCAATCGATCATGCCGGTGACGGTGCTCGGCCTGTTCCAGGGCGCCTCGCTGGTGCGCTACGTCCGCTCCGCCGTGCTCGACGTGATCCGCCTCGACTACGTGACCACGGCGCGCTCGAAGGGGCTCGAGGAACGCGTCGTGATCCTGAAGCACGTCGTGCGCAACGCCCTGATCCCCGTCGTCACCCTGATCGCGCTTCAGATGCCGGTCGTGTTCGGCGGCGCCATCGTCACGGAGCAGATCTTTCGCGTTCCGGGCATCGGCTCGCTGCTGATCTCGTCGATGCTCGCGAACGATACGCCGGTGATCATGGCCGTCACGTTCGTGTTCGCTTGCCTCGTCGTCCTCTTCAACCTGATCGCGGACATCCTGTATGGCTGGCTCGACCCACGCATCTCCTATCGTTGAGCCGGGCAAACCCGTGCCGTCGGTCGAGCCGACGTTCTCGCCGCGCCGCGAAGCGTGGCGGCGCTTTCGTCGTCATCGTCTCGCCGTCGTCAGCGCTGTGATCCTCGGCACCATGATCCTGGCGATCCTCCTCGGCCCGATCATCTGGCCGGTGCCGATCGACGACATCGATTTCGGCGCCACGTTGCAGGGCCCGTCGCTGGCTCATCCCCTCGGCACCGACGACCTCGGCCAGGATCTGCTGGCGCGCATGCTCTATGGCGGCCGGATCTCGCTCGCCGTCGGCCTCGCGGCGATGGCGGTCGCCGTCTTCGTCGGCGTTCTGGTCGGCGCCGTGGCAGGCATGTCCCGCGGCTGGGTCGACGCCTTCCTGATGTGGCTGACCGACCTCTTCCTGTCGCTGCCGACGCTGCCGCTGCTGCTGCTCATCATCTATCTATTTCGCGACCGCCTGACCGCCATGTTCGGCCCAGAGGGCGGTGTTTTCATCCTCGTGGTCGCCGTCATCGGCGGCTTGCGCTGGATGCCGGTCGCGCGCCTCGTCCGCGCCCAGTTCCTGTCGTTGCGCGAAAAGGAATTCGTCGAGGCGGCGCGGGCTCTCGGCGCCTCTCCGACGCGTCAGGTTTTCCGCCACATCCTGCCGAACGCGCTCGGCCCCGTCATCGTCGCCGGCACCATCGACGTCGCAGCCGCCATCATCGCGGAATCGACCCTCTCGTTCCTCGGCCTGGGCTTCCCGCCCGACATCCCCACCTGGGGCCGCCTGCTGTTCGACGCCAAGGATCACCTCGACATCGCTCCCCACTGGGCGCTCTTCCCGGGAGCCGCCATCTTCCTCGCGGTCCTCACCATCAACTTCATCGGTGACGGTCTGCGCGACGCGCTCGATCCGCGGCGCGTTCTCTAGTGCCTGCGCCCGCACTCTCTTCCCTGTGAGGACGATCCCTCGATGAGCGAGCCCCTGCTCGATATCCGCGGTCTCAAGACCCACTTCAGGACCGACGACGGCATGGTGCGGGCCGTCGACGGCGTCGACATCGCCATCAATGCCGGCGAGACCGTCGGCGTCGTAGGCGAGTCGGGCTGCGGCAAGACCGTCACCGCCATGTCGGTCCTGAAGCTCATCGCCATGCCGCCCGGCGAGTTCGTCGCCGGCCAGATCCTCTGGAAGGGCCGCGATCTCATTCCGTTGTCCAAGGCCGAGATGAACGAGATCCGCGCCCGCGAGATCGCGATCGTCTTCCAGGAGCCGATGACCTCGCTCAACCCCGTATTCAGCGTGGGCGAGCAGATCGCCGAGGTCGTCCGCCGCCACGAGAAGGTGACGCGGAAGGAGGCCATGGACCGCGCCGCCGAGATGCTGCGCCTCGTGCAGATCCCGAACGCCGAGCGGCGCGTCAACGACTATCCCCACCAGTTCTCGGGCGGTATGCGCCAGCGCGTCATGATCGCCATGGCGCTGTCGCTGAACCCGCAGCTCCTGATCGCCGACGAGCCGACCACCGCGCTCGACGTGACCATCCAGGCCCAGATCCTCGATCTCCTCGCCGAGATGAAGGAGCGGCTAGGCATGGCCGTCATGCTGATCACCCACGCCATGGGTGTCGTCGCCGAGGTGACGCAGCGCGTCGTGGTCATGTATGCCGGCAAGGTCGTCGAGGAGGCGCCCGTCGGCCAGCTCTTCGCCAAGCCCCTGCACCCCTACACCCAGGGCCTCATCCGTTCCATCCCGCGCCTCGATCGCGCCGGCCGCGCCAAGGAGCGTCTGGAAGCCATTCCCGGCACGGTGCCCAACATGCTGACGCCGCCGCCGGGCTGCCGCTTCGCCGCCCGCTGCAAGATGGCGAGCGCCAGATGCCTCGAGGAAATCCCGCCGCTGCGCGAGATCGAGCCGGGGCACAAGGTCGCTTGCGTGCTGTATTGAGATCCAAGGAGCCGTCCCCGCCCATGTCCGAGCCGCTGCTCAAGGTGACCGATCTCAAGAAGCACTTCCCCATCAAGGGAGGCCTGTTCCAGCGCGAGATCGACCGCGTGCACGCCGTCGACGGCGTCACGTTCGAAGTGGCTGCGGGCGAAACGCTGGGTCTCGTGGGTGAATCCGGCTGCGGCAAGTCGACGACCGGCCGCTGCATCCTCCAGCTGATCACGCCCACCTCCGGCTCGGTGATCTTCGAGGGCCGCGACGTCATGAAGGCGAGCGCCGAGGAATTGCGCGCGCTCCGCCGCGACATGCAGATCATCTTCCAGGACCCCTTCGCCTCGCTCAACCCGCGCATGACCATCGGCGCCATCATCGGCGAGGCGCTCGTCATCCATAAGCTCGCCAAGACCCCGCGCGAGCACGAGGACCGCGTCGTCCAGCTGCTCGAGACGGTGGGCCTGCGCGCCGATCACATGCGCCGCTTCCCGCATGAGTTCTCCGGCGGCCAGCGCCAGCGCATCGGCATCGCCCGCGCGCTCGCCGTCGAGCCGAAGCTCATCATCTGCGACGAGCCGGTCTCGGCCCTCGACGTGTCGATCCAGGCCCAGGTGATCAACCTGCTGGAGGACCTGCAGGAGAAGTTCGGCCTCACCTACGTCTTCATCGCCCACGACCTGTCGGTGGTCGAGCACATCTCGAACCGCGTGGCCGTCATGTACCTCGGCCGCATCGTCGAGATCGCGCCAGCCGACGAGCTCTACGCCAAGCCCCTGCATCCCTACACGGAAGCGCTGCTATCGGCGGTGCCGATCCCTGATCCCTCGATCAAGCGCGAGCGCATCAAGCTGCAGGGCGACGTGCCGAACCCCATCCGGCCGCCGACCGGCTGCCACTTCCACACCCGTTGCCCCATCCGCCAGTTGCCCCGCTGCGCCACCGAGGTGCCGCAACTGGAGCAGGGCGCCAACGGTCATTGGGTCTCCTGCCACTTCCGCAAGGCCTGAGCCGCGCGCATGATGGCGGAGCGCAACCTCGTGCTGGCCTCGCTCGAGGCCGAAGGCGGCGGCCGCTGCATCGACGTCTTCCGTCGCCCTGATGGCACCTTCGGCTTCGAGGAATACCGCCGCGACGGCGAGGATGGCCGCGGCTGGTACCGCGTCGGCGGCTATGGCGACCAGACCTTTCCCACCGAGGTCGAGGCCCGCGCCGCCGCCCGCCGGGTCATCCCGTGGTTGCCGACATCATGAGCCCGCCGCGCGCGGTGACCGCCTCCCTGATCAGCCGTCCGAACAGGATCATCTCGGGGCTGGTCACCCGGTAGCCGTCAATCATGCGCACGAGATGATCCGCTATCGCCGCGTCCGGTTGCGGCGACGCAGCCCGCC
>JBGSJD010000033.1:0-2329 GCA_041742195.1 Hyphomicrobiaceae bacterium | reverse complement strand
AGCACGGCCGGATCGCACGCGGCTGTCGCCGCCTCCATCTCGCTCTCACTGACCCGGAGGCCGAGCTTGCCGAGGTCCGTCCGGTCGAATTTCAGGCTGAGATCCGCCAGCGCCGCATCGCCGCGCGCCCTGACGTCGGCGATGATCCCGGCGACCGCGGTTTCGACGTCGTCCGAGACCTCCCGTTTGGTGCCGAGGAAATCCCGGAACCGGCTTTCGAAATCGGCGTCGGACGTCTGTAGTCGGATCGGCATGGTGTCGACGCGCGAGGCGCGCTCCCAGGTGGTCGGTTTGGCGCGCGGGCTTGGCGTCGCCGGTCGGTCAGTCGGTTTCGTCGATGGGATGCTGCGGCTTGGACTTGGCCGCCCAGGCAGGTCCGAGGTCCTTGAACTCGACTTCCAGGCATTCGACATCGAGCTGCAGCGCCGCCTGCCCAGCGAATGTGAGCGTCACCGTACCGGCGGGGTCGTCCGCACCGTGAGGTTGGAACGCGATGTTGAGCAAGACGAGCACCTGGCCCTTGTCCTTCGTATCGATCCCCGATGAGCGCACCTTGAGCACGCGCTCGAACCTGAGACCGCACCGGAACCGCACGAGGTCCTCGCTCGCCTGGCCGCCCTTGAGAACGCCGGCCCAGTCGAACCGGTTCAGCACCGCCGCGAACCGCTTCGGGCGCGCCAGATAGGCCATGTCCCCCGATCGCAGGATGGCATCTTGCAGGTGGGCAGATACCACGTTCAGATCCTCGGCATCGAAGGCGATCAGCTTCAGGAGGGACATTTCGCTCGCATCCCGGCAGCCGCCAGTGGCCGCGCACGGTCGGTTCCAGAGTTGTTCACGGTCACAGATATAGTCGCCGCCCCGCGCACGCAACATGCGGCGGCTTGCGTCGGTCGGCTCAGTGCCCCCGCGCGGCCAGCCAGACCCCGCCGAGGATCAGCGCAAACCCGGCGAGATGATAGCCCGCGATCTCTTCGCCGAGCACGGCCCCTGCAACCAGGGCACTGAAGATCGGAATGAGGTGCAGGAACACGCCGGCCCGGCCGGAGCCGAGCAGCTCCACCCCCCGGCTCCAGGTCGCGTAAGCCAGCAGGCTCGGGAAAAGCGCGACGAACGCCAGTGCGGCGGTCGCCTTGGGCGTCAGGACGAGAACCGCCCCCGAAGCATGCTCGAGCCACCACGCTGGCAAGGTCGCCACCGCCGAGATCGCCGCCAGCATGAACGTGAACGAGATCCAGTGCATCGGCCCGCGCTTGCGCAGCGAGGCCGAATAGATCGCCCACAACCCCATGTTGAACAGGATGACGAGGTCGCCTTTGTTGAACGACAGCCGCCCCAGCGTCTCGAGCGACCCCTTGCTGATGATGGCGATGACGCCCGCGAGCGAAATCGCGATGCCGAGCGCCTGCACCGCCCCGACGCGGTCGCGGAACAGCGCCCATCCGGCCGCGATGATGAACACCGGCGCCACCGAGTTCAGCACCGAGACATTCAGTGCCGTCGTGTAGGTGAGCCCCACGTACTGGAGCGTCCCGAAGATCGCGCCACCGACCAGCGACAGCGCCACGATCGTCGGCCACGTCCGCCGGATCTGCGGCCAGTCGCGGCGAAGGTGTGGCAGCGCGAATGGCGCCAGCAGCAGCGCCGGGATGATCCATCGGATTGATCCGGTCGCGATGGGCGGTACCTCACCCGAGATCGCCCGCCCGACGATGTGGTTGCCCGACCAGCACAACGCCGAAAACGCGGCACACAGCGCGCCGATGAGCGTGCTGCTGCGGCGCGTCGGTGGGGCCGGCATGTTTGATGTCAAGCGATCCCGTCCTCAGCCCGCCGAGATGCGTTCGATCTGGGCTCCGCACCGGCTGAGCTTCTCCTCGAGCCGCTCGAAGCCGCGATCGAGGTGATACACACGATTGACGGTCGTCTCGCCGTCGGCGACCAGACCCGCGATGACGAGCGACACCGAGGCGCGCAGGTCCGTCGCCATGACGGGCGCGCCCTTCAGGTGCTTGACGCCGCGGATGGTCGCCGTATCGCCGTGCAGCTGGATGTCGGCGCCGAGCCGGGCCAGCTCCTGCACGTGCATGAAGCGGTTCTCGAAGATCGTCTCGCGGATGACGCTCGTGCCGCGTGCCGTCGTCATCAGCGCCATGAGCTGGGCCTGAAGATCGGTCGGAAATCCCGGGAACGGCTGCGTCTCGATCGTGATCGGATCGACGCCCGCTCCGTTGCGCCGGACCCGGATGCCGTCGGCCTCCTCGGTGACCACCGCTCCGGTCTGTTCGAGGGCCGCCAGCGCCGTCTCGAGCAGGCCCGGCCGCGCCCC
>JBGSJD010000032.1:0-1841 GCA_041742195.1 Hyphomicrobiaceae bacterium | reverse complement strand
GCGCCCGGCCACGGGCTGCCCGCCGCGCGAGCGGTGGAACGCGAAAGCTGTCGCGTGCCAACGTCGGCGCAAATAGCACGCTGCCCGGGGAAGCGGCACGCCTGCCGGTTGAACCGTCAACGAGCCGTCGCGCGAATCGCTTAGTTTCTGGGTCGTGGCCGCGTTGTGGCCGACTTTCCGGCGAGCGCCATCGACGCACGCGGGAAGGCACAGTCCGCGTCGAGACGCGAGGCGACGAGCCTTGCGAGAACCGGGCGAGGGAATGCTGGGATCGGGCCACACGGCCAGGACGAGCGGCGCGGCGGATCGGATGGGTCGCTTGCCACCTCGTTGTCGATCGTCAGCTTCGACCGGTTCGTTTCGTACCCATCCTGATCTGGCCATTACCCGCATGCGACGCGCTGCCCTGATGTTGGCGGCGGCTGTCGGCATGTGGCGACGGTCTCAACGACGATGGAGTGGTCCATGCAGACACGCCGTCATCCACGAGTTCTGCCAGTCGATGCTTTCAACCCCAAACGTTCGCTGCGTCATGGCGCCCTCGAGGCGCTGAACTGGAGACTGCTCGTCCGGCGTGTCAAACCGCTCGTGCCCCCAATAGTGAGCTGACTGAGCTCTGCCGGCCCGGAGTGCGATCCGGGGCTGGCCACGCGACAGCCGGTTCCGTCAGGGACCGGCTCTTTTGTTTGGTCTGGACCGTTCGGAAGTGCGTATGCCCCCTGACGTGGCGCCTTATTCGGCTATAGTGGCGCCCAGTTGCCCGGCTTTCAGCCAGTCGCTTGGGAGGCAAACGAATGACGTCCGTCACGCTTACCGTCAACGGCCGCACCGTCACGGCAGATATCGATCCCCGCACCCTGCTCGTCGAATTCCTGCGCACGAACCAGCGCCTGACCGGCACCCACGTCGGCTGTGACACCAGCCAGTGCGGCGCCTGCGTCGTGCATGTCGATGGCCGTGCCATCAAGTCGTGCACCACCCTCGCCGTCTCGTGCCACGGCGCGAGCGTCGTCACCATCGAAGGCATCTCTCCGGGCGGCAAGCTGCATCCCATGCAGGAAGCCTTCCGCGAGCACCATGCGCTGCAGTGTGGCTTCTGCACGCCCGGCATGATCATGGCCGGCATCGACATCGTGAACCGCAAGGGCGGCAGCGTCGACGAGCACACCATCCGCGAAGAGCTCGAGGGGAACCTCTGCCGCTGTACCGGCTATCACAACATCGTCCGCGCCATTCAGGACGGCGCCGCTGCCATGACTGCTGGCAAGCAGGCGGCCGAGTGAGCTTGAGCCCGATCGAGTGAGGACCACCCCATGACCACCGATGGCATCGGCGCTTCCGTCAAGCGCAAGGAAGACCTCCGCTTCATTACCGGCAAGGGCCAGTACGTCGACGATATCAATCGTCCGTTCCAGACCTACGCCATATTCGTCCGCTCGCCCCACGCACACGCGGCGATCAGGAGCATCGACACGGCCGAGGCCCTGGCCTCTCCCGGTGTGCTCGCGGTCTACACCGGCGACGACGTGGCGGCCGACAAGGTCGGCGGCCTCATCTGCGGCTGGATGATCCACTCGAAGGACGGCTCGCCCATGAAGGCCGGGCCGCACCCGGTGCTCGCACAGGGCAAGGTGCGCTACGTCGGCGACCATGTGGCCGTCGTCATCGCCGAGACGCTCGCCGAGGCGCGCGACGCCGCCGAGAAGGTCGCCGTCGACTACGACGTGCTGCCTGCCGCCGTCTCGCTCGAGACGTCGCAGTCCGCGGGCCAGCCCCAGATCCACGCCGAGGCACCCGCCAACACGGTCTACCAGTGGCATCTCGGCGACAAGGCCGCGACG
>JBGSJD010000031.1:0-6876 GCA_041742195.1 Hyphomicrobiaceae bacterium | reverse complement strand
GGCGCTCGGCACCGACACCGGCGGCTCGGTGCGCAACCCCGCATCGATGTGCGGCATCGTCGGCATGAAGCCGACCTACGGCCGTGTCTCGCGCCGCGGTGTGTTCCCGTTGGCCTTCTCGCTCGACCACGTCGGCCCGATGACGCGCGATGTGGCCGATAACGCTCTCCTCCTGCAGCTTTTATCTGGGCACGACCCGCTCGATCCCGGCAGCGCCGACATGCCCGTTCCGGACTTCTCTGCGGGGATGGATCGCGGCGTGAAGGGACTGCGCATCGGCCACGTCCGGCACTTCTACGACGGCGACGAGACAGCCCATCCCGAACAGCTCGCCGCCATCGATGCGGCAGCCGATCTCCTGCGCTCCCTCGGCGCCGACGTACGCGAGATCAGGCTCCGGCCGCTCGGCGAGTATTCGGTCTGCAACCGCGTGATCCTGGCGGCGGAGGCCTTCTCCATCCATCGCCGTGATCTGGCCGCCCGCCCGGGGGACTACGGCGCGCTGGCCCGTCAGCGTCTTGTCGGCGGCGCCGCCTACGACGCGGCCGACTACGTCGACGCGCTCCGGTTGCGGGCCCGCCTGATCGCCGCAACTCATGAGGCGATGTCCGGATATGACGCCATCCTGACGGCCTCGAGCTTCGATCCGGCGCCACCGATCGACGACGCCGAGGCCTGCGCCCGCGTCTATCCGCGCCAGGCCCGCCAGCCGTTCAACGTCACCGGCCAGCCGGCGCTCGCCATGCCGGCGGGGTTCACGAAGGATGGCCTGCCCTTGTCGATCCAGCTCGTCGGTCACGATTGGCAGGAGGCCATGATCTACCGCATCGCCTACGCCTATGAGCAGGCGGCCGGCTGGCTCGGCCGTCGCCCACCGGGCGTCGACTGAAGTCGACGACCTCGGGTTACGTCCCGCACCCGGTGCAACGGAGGTGGCGATCAAGCCACTTCCGTAGCGCCCCGATCGATGACAGTCTTGGCACAGTCATACGCGGGCGGTGGACGCCAGATCTGCCCCCGAAGGGACAACGCGACGAGGCAGAGCATGAAATTTGGCATATTCTACGAGATGCAGATCCCGCGCCCGTGGGAGGCCCATACCGAGCACAAGCTGCTGAACGACGCCCTCGCGCAGGTCGAGCTGGCGGATCGCCTAGGCTACGACTTCGCCTGGGAGGTGGAGCACCACTACCTGGAGGAATACTCTCATTCGTCCGCTCCGGGCGTGTTCCTCGGTGCCGCCAGCCAGCGCACGAAGAACATCCGTCTCGCCCACGGTATCATGCAATTGACGACCAACCACCCCTCGAAGGTGGCGGCGCAGGTGGCGACGCTCGATCTGCTGAGCCACGGCCGCGTCGAACTCGGTCTCGGCGAGAGCGCCTCGTCGACGGAGCTCGATCCGTTCGCCGTCACCTTCGAGAACAAGCGCGAGATCTTCGAGGACGCCGTCCGCTGCATGATCCCGATGTTCAAGGATCAGCCCTGCGAGTACGACGGCTCGCACTTCAAGTTCCCCTATCGCAACGTCGTGCCGAAGCCGCTGCAGAAGCCGCATCCGCCGCTCTGGGTGGCCTGCTCGCAGCTCCCGACGATCGAGTATTGCGGGCAGAAGGGCATGGGCGCGCTCGGCTTCCAGTTCGTGTCGGCCGACGCCGCTCACGCCTGGGTCCACGCCTACTACAATGCGATCACCCGGCGCCTCGACAAGCTTGCGGACTACCCGATCAACCCGAACATCGCCCTCGTCTCCTACTTCATGTGCGCCAAGACCGATGAGGAAGCACAGAAGCGGGCAGAAGGCCTGACGTTCTTCCAGTTCGCGCTGAAATTCTACGGCCAGAGCGCCAACCGCGAGCGGCCCCGCGCCGGCACGGTCAACGTCTGGGAGGAATTCCAGAAGTGGAAGTCCGCGAACCCCGACGCCGTCCAGAAATCGGTACGCTCGGGCCTCGTCGGCTCGCCCGACACCATCCGCAAGAAGCTGCGCAAGTTCCAGTCGTCGAACGTCGACCAGATAATCTTCCTCAACCAGGCTGGCAAAAACCCGCACGAACACATCTGCGAGGGGCTCGAACTCTTCGCCAAGGACGTGATGCCCGAGTTCCACGCGGCGGAAGTCGCGCATCAGGAGTGGAAGCGCGGCGTGCTCTCCGGCGAGATCCAGCTCGAAGAGATCGACACCCAGCCGTTCCGCGACCGCTTCGGCCATCTCAATCAGGTCGCGCCGCAGGTCGCGGCGGCGGAGTAACGTGAAGGTCGGCGACGGGCGGACCCGCTTCGCCCGTCACCCCATTCGGAGGACGAACAGTGGCGCGCATCCCCCTTCTCGATGAGACCGATCCGTCGCTCCCGGCCGACGCCGCCGCGTTCCTCTCTGCAGCCGGCGCGTCGCGCGGCCGGCTCATCAATCTCTACCGGGCGCTCGCCAATCGTCCCGAGGCCGGCACGACCCTGATGGGCCTGATCACGACCGTCTACCGCAAGGACTCCACGCTCGAGCCGCGCCACGGCGAGTTGGCGTACATGACCGCGACGGCCGTCAACAATTGCTACTATTGAATACCCACCCATACGGTGCTCGGTCGGAGCATGGGACTGACGGAAGACCAGATGCGGCACCTGATCTCGGAGCCGCTCCCTGACGGGGTGTTCGCCCCGGCCGAAGCCGCCATCGTGCGCTACGCCCAGAAATCCACCCGCCTCGAACCCATCGACCGCGACACGTACGCCGCTCTCGAGGCGCACTTCAGCCCCCAGCAGATCATCGACATCTGCCTGACGGTCGGGCTGAGCAACATGATCAATCGCTTCCACGCGACGTTCCTGACGGACGTCGACGCCGACACCCTGGCCGCGGTCGAGGCCGGCGATCAGGAATACGGCGCCTGCGCCCTGCCACGCCCACCCGAGCCGGAGTGACACTCCGCCTACGGTGCCGGAGCCTGGACCGGGCTTGTTGCCCTGACGATCAGCCGTCGACCGTACCAGCTGGACGACCGGCGCGCACGAGACGGATCGTGCGACTGTGAAACGGCTCGAGCCCGGCGCGATGGCCCGCATGGATCACCGTCGTCTCCGCCAGCAGATCCCGCATGTACTCCATCAGCCTGAATTGGCTGAGCTCGTCCAGCGACGAGGTCGGCTCGTCCATGATGAGAACGTCCGGCGGATTGAGCAGGACCCGCGCGAACGCGAGCCGCTGCTGCTCGCTTTCCGACAGACTGAAGGACCACTGATCCGCCTCGTCGAGTCGTCGGATGAGGTGCTCGAGGCCGCATTGCGTCAAAATCTCCCCGATTCTGGCGTCTGGCACCTCCTGCTTCGGATGAGGATAGAGCAGGGCCTCGCGAAGGGTTCCGAGTGGAAAATAGGGCCGCTGTGGCATGAACGCGATACGGGCGCCCTCAGGCGCCAGAATTTCGCCGCTACCCCACGGCCACAACCCCGCCATGGCATGCACGAGCACGTTCTTGCCGGTGCCTGCGTCCGCAATGACCAGAACTTTCTCACCTGGAGCGATCACGGCTTCAGGACTGTCGATCATGACGCTCCCGTCATGTAGCGCCATCTTCAGTTGCCTGAGATGAATTCGATCGTCCGGGCTCGCACCGAGCTTGATTGTATCGGTCTTTTCGGCCGCGTCGAGGCTAGCTTCCAGGCGATCGATGGCATCGGACAACTGCGTCACCCGGTGCGAAGACGCAAACCAGTCGGCAAGACGTAAGGCGTTGTCCGCCAGCCAGTTGAGGGCGAGCAGCACCTGGACGAAGGCCGTTGCCGCCTGCATCAGCGAACCGAGCGACATGTCGCCGGTGAGATACTTCGGCGCCCCGAGCAGAAGCGGGATCACCGGGGCCATGACCAGGCTCGATCCGCTCAGCCAGGTCATACGTCCCTGCCAAGCCATGACGCGGTACCACCGCTGCACGACGTCCGACAGTGTCACATTCAATCGCTCGCGCTCGTCGTCGTCGCCACCCGTCAGTGCGATCGTCTCGGCGTTGTCCTTGACCCGGGTGAGCTCGTAGCGGAGCTGCGCCTCACTCGCGGCCTTCTCCTCGACCCTCTGGACCAGCGGCCGCCCCATCAGGAGCATGCTCACGGTCGTCAATGCGGCGTACGCGATGCAGGCCCAGACCATATATCCTGGGATCTCGATCCCATACACGGTCACCGCGCCCCCGACGACCCACAGGATGCCGATGAAGGACGCCGACGCCAGAATCGCATTCAGGACGCCGAGCGAAAAATCGACCAGCAGTTCGATTGCGAGACGACCGTCCTCGGCAATGCGGGCCTCCGGGTTGTCGGCCTCCGTCGGCACGATGGTGAGCTGGTAGAAATGTCGGTTCTTCAACCAGCGGCTGATCAGGGTTTGTGTCAGCCATTCCCGCCACGTGACCTGCAGGCGCATGCGCGCATAGAGCCCGCCCACGGCACTCGCTGCCGAAAAAGCTGCCAATCCTGCAACGAGCGCGATACTGACAACGACCGCTCCAGAGTCCTTTTTCTCGAGCGCATCAAAGAAGAATTTGTTCCAGAGATTGACCGAAATCGCTGCCGTCAGGTTCGCGAGCAGAAAAATCAGAACGGCGATCGTCAATAGCCACGCACGCGCCCGCGTCTCTCCTGACCAGAAGCCGACCGCGAGACCAAGGAAACGGAAAGATCGTCCAGATTGCAAACTCTGCTCCGAAGCCGATGCCATACCGCAAGCGCTGACGAACAGCCGCCGGAGCATCGACAATTCAACGGCCGCGCCAGAACCACATCGTGACAACCGCCCCGAGGAGAGCCGCCAGATAGAGCATCAACGGCGTCGGCAGCAGTCCCAGAATGACCGCCAGATGAAACCCGATGAACGACCCCGCGATGCCGACAAGTGCGTAGGTGGTGTCACCAATTCCCGTGGCACCTGCCGTCCGCTGACCGATCCAGCTGCGCCCATAGCGGTTGAAGCCGATACCGACAATGATACCGATCAAGAGGACGACCAACAGATTCACGACAGCCGTCGTTAGAATCGCCATTTGATACTCCAAAATCAAAATTGAGCTGCATCAATGCAACCTTCAAAATCACCCTACACTGTTATGATCGGCGCGTCTGATTAGAGAATTCGGGCACGTGGAATAAGTGGCCGAAAATTGCCAGCACACGAATGGAAGTGACGGTCCGGGGCGGAATCGTGAGCGCTGACCGCTGACTCAGATCGCCTTCAGGCACGTGAAGGTACAAACCAGACATTGATCGCCGAAGGGAGCTTTCGTCATGCCGCTCGGAACCATTCTCCTGATCATTCTCGTCATCGCGCTACTGGGCGGCTTCAGCGGTCGTTTCGGAGGCTATGGCTACGGCCTGGGCCACGGTGGCGTCGGCATTCTCGGGACAGTGCTGGTCATTGTGCTCATCCTCGTCCTGCTCGGGCGCCTCTGATCCGAAAACCGGACTGGGCGTCGAGCATGGACCGCTTAGATCCCACGGCGCGACGATGACAGCCTCGCAGCGCGCCGGGAGACGATCGTCTGACCGGCGACCGAAGCGCCAGCCTGTCGCGACGACGATCGGCGCGCCGCCTCTCCCATCAACCGAGAGCAATGCCGGTCAGGAGCAGCTGCCGCCGCCGAGAACGCAGAACTTTGCGCAGTGCGGATGACAGAGTTTGACGGCGCCATCGGTGAACATGCCATCGTCGGCCCGCGCGGCCTCCGCGAACGTCCCACCCATCTCGAAGGCCGGCTCGTAGGGCAGCAGCGTGCACGGCAGCACGGTCGGCTTGGCCGCGCCCTTCCGCTTCACCACCATGCGGCTGGTCGCGCACATCATCTGGTTCGGCGACTTGTTGAGAATGCCCCAGCATGCGGTGGTGATCTCGGGCACCTCGTGGCTGCCGTCCATTTCGGGCAGCAGCATCAGTTGCTTGGGATTGGCCGGATCGATCCGCCAGCCGCGCGACGCGACGAGAGCGGCATACCCGTTCCGCGCCTCGCGCTCGTCCTCGTTCCAGCAGGTCCGTCCGGCAATGGCGATCTCGAAGCCCTGTTCGTTGAGCCAGTCGATCCCGGCAATGGCCTTGTCGAAAGTCTTCGGGCCGCGCTCCGCCTCGTGCAGTTCGCGCGTGAAATGATCGAGGCTGATCCGCAGCCTGAGGCGCGCACCGTGCTGATCCTTGAGCGCGACGAGCCCCTTCTTGATCGATGCCCGCTGCAATGGCTGCATGGCATTCGTCAGCACCAGCACATCGAAACGACGCTCCAGCGCCGCCCCGAGCATGACGAGAAAATCCGGGTTCATGAACGGTTCGCCGCCCGTGAAACCGATCTCCTCGGTCTGATGCCGTCCGCTGATAAGTTCGTCGAGAAGAGTCACCACTTCGCCGGCACCGATATAGGCGAGGCGATCGTTGGTCGGAGAGGACTCGATGTAGCAGTTGGTGCAGGTGATGTTGCACAACGTGCCGGTGTTGAACCACACGGTCTGCAGGCGCTCCAGCGGCACCGTTGCGCGCGGCTCGCCCTTGGCGGTGATGTCGGGGTGCTCGAACTTGGCAAGCGTCCTCACCGGGACGGATTGGCCGGTCTCTCTCACGTTTGGCAGCTCCCCTCGAAGGTCCGGCGCGGTGTCGTTGCTCGATCCTCCGCGTTTCACCCATTCGCGTAGCATGCCCGGACCGCAGCCAGATACTCACGATACATTTATTCGGCCGTGATCAGGCGGTTCCCCTGAACGCCCGCAGCCTCGATGCGACCGACGATCCTCAACCGTGACCGCCCCGCCTCCCGTGCGGGCTCGGACACGGCATCGACATGCCCGATGGCGACAGCGTCGACGCCGGCCGCCTGCAGGCTGGCCAGCGCTTCGGCGGCGCGGTCG
>JBGSJD010000030.1:0-4140 GCA_041742195.1 Hyphomicrobiaceae bacterium | reverse complement strand
GTGCGCGAACCGGTTGCCGCCGCCGTCCGGGCCGGCGTTGCCGCTCTGCCCCTGCGCCTGCGGCGGATCCACCACGTAGAACGCGTAGATGTAGGGCTGGCTCGGGAAATTCGGATCGAGCACGATATCGAGCAGCCCGCGATCCTGGATGTTGTTGACCTTCGACGCGATGTTGACGAACGTCGAGAGCGTGCTGCCGGTCGTCAGATCGACGAGCTTGATGGCGCCGCCCTTCTCGGCCACGTACCCGAGCATCGAACCGGCCGGCGTATTGGGCAGCCCCGACACCATCTCGAGGTCGATCGGCTGCGCAAGGCCACTCGCCACCACGCGCTCCGTCACCGTGTAGGGCGAGACGAGCGGCGGCGTGGCCGGATCTGTGACCGGGGTCTCGTTGTCGAGAATGGCGACCCGCGTGGTGCGTGGCGCCTGCAGGAACGCGCCTTCCACGTTGGTCAGCGACACCGTGAACGTCTCGGTCGCCTCCCCGGCCTGATCGTCGAGGATGGTCACCGGAACGAGGATGCGATCCTGCCCGGCGGCGAAGGTCACTGTGCCGGTCTGGGCGACGAAATCCTGTCCTGCGACGGCCTCGTTGCCAGTGATGGAATAGTCGACGCTGGCCGGCGTGCTGAGGTCGCCCGTGCGCACGATGGGCACGAAGACCTGCCCCTGCGTTTCGGCGGCGCTGATCTCCGTCTCACCCAGAAAAACGGTCCCTGACATCGCCACATCTCCACGCGTTCGGCCGCGAGTGCACCTCGGCCACCCCATTCCGCTAACTGATTAGAGACTTGAGAAAAGATGCGCAACAACTAGAAGAAGCGGCATAAATACGACCCGTCGATCGGCTTTCGAGCGCACGGTTGACGACGTGCGGCCCAGCGGACAGCATGATGTCGAATGGCTTCGGCGGCGATGGTCCGCCCGATCCGGTGCCTGGAGGAGATCGTCCTATGGATGAAGCGCGCATTCCGGTTCTCGTCGGCGCCGGGCAGGTGACGCAGCGCATCGCGGATCCGTCGAAGGCCCTCGCCGCGATGGACCTCACCGCGCAAGCCGTGCGCAACGCGGCCGCCGATAGCGGTGCCGGTCATAGGCTGCTCGAGGAACTCGACACCGTCGTGGTGCTGCGCGCCTTCTCCGATACGAGTTGGCGCTTTCGAAGCCCCTTCGGTGGCCCGAAGAACCCGCCGAAATCCATCGCCGCTCGCATCGGCGCCAACCGCGCGCGTCGCCTGATCTACACCCACCCGGGCGGAAACATGCCCCAGTGGTGCATCAATCGCCTGTCGGAAATGGTCACGCGCGGCGAGGTGGGCGCAGCACTCGTCTGCGGCGGCGAGGCGCTGGCGACGCAGAAGGCCGCCGAACGCGCGAAGCTGTCGCTCGACTGGAACGAGGATGCCGGCGGCACTTACGAGGAATGGGGCGTTGCGACTCGCGGCTGGAGCGACATGGAAGAGCGGCATCGGATGGCCGGCGCCATTTATGCGTACCCGCTCTTCGAGAACGGCATTCGCGGGCATCTCCGGCGCTCGATCCCCGAGCACATGCAAGCCATCGGCAAGCTCTTCGAGCACTTCGCCGCGGTCGCCGCGAAAAATCCACTGGCCGATCGCCGGCAGGGCTTCAAGGCCGACCAGATCGCGGCCGTGACCCCGGACAATCCGTTCATCGGCTTCCCCTACACGAAGCTGATGAACTCGAACGCCTTCATCGACCAGGCGGCGGCCGTCATCCTGACGTCGGCCGCCACAGCCCGGAAGCTCGGTATTCCCGAGAGCCAGTGGGTCTACCTGCACGGCACCGCCGACGCCTACGATCATTGGTACATTTCCGACCGCAAGAACTATCACTCCTCGCCGGCCATGCGCGTCGTCGCCCGCGAGACCTTCGAGATGGCCGGGCTCTCCATGTCGGACGTGGACTTCATCGACCTCTACAGCTGCTTCCCGTCGGCGGTCGAGATCGCGTGCGCCGAGAACGGCCTCGCCCTCGACGACCCGCGCGGCCTGACCGTGACCGGCGGCCTCCCCTACTTCGGCGGCCCGGGCAACAACTACGTCACCCACTCGATTGCCGAGATGATCGCGAAAGTGCGCGGCAAGCCGGGCTCGAAGGGGCTCGTCACGGCCAACGGCAACTACGTGACGAAGCAATCGGCAGGCATCTACTCGACCGATCGTCCCGCGAAGGCCTTCGCGCCCAAGGATCCGAAGTCCTATCAGGCAGCCATCGACGCCGACAAAGGCCCGCCCGTCGTCGAGACACCGTCCGGCAAGGGTACGATCGAGACCTACACCGTGATGCACGACCGCAAGGGGCCGAGCTACGCCATCCTCTTCGCCCGCGACGCCGATGGCCGTCGCTTCATGGCCAACACGCCCGACGATGCAGTCCTTCTGCGCGACATGACCGAGCGCGACTATCTAGGCGCGTCGGGAACAGTGACGTCGCGTGATGGTATCAACGTGTTCCGTCCGGCCTGAGCGGACGGGCGCCGGCTCGTATGGCCGTCAGGCGACGTTCGGCATCGCGCGCGGCGCTTGCCGTGCGTTGGCGTCCGAGCCGAGGAGCACGCGGGCCTGCTCGGCCGTGAAATAGACGCCGTTGATGAAATGGTCGCCGTCGTGGGCCTCGGCCGGCACGTCGACGAGCACCACGGGCCAGCCCTTGAGCGGCACCATCGTCTCGAGCAGCGCCGGCCGCAGCATCGCATCGCTGGCCATCAGCATGTAGCGGTCGAGCGTGGCTCTCAGAGCGTCGAGCTGGCCGTCGCGCGGCTGCGGACACGTGATCAGGTTCTCGATGAGCGCGGCAAAGAAGGCACTGCGCACGATGATGGCATCGATGAACTCGGGCACGCTCGGTGACTGCAGCGCGACCCCGAGACAGCCGTCCTGATGCGCCCGCTGGCAGTAGAGGTTGAATGACAGCGCATCGCCGAGAAATTGCTGCAGATGGAACTGGGCGTTCGGATCGATCGCGTCGCCGCCTTCCGGATAGCGATAGGCGAAGAAGCGGTGCCCGACCGAGCCATTCGGGCCCGGCACGATGAAGTGCTCGAAGAACGCCTTGAGCGGGAGCGGACCTGCCTCGGGGTCGAGTTTCCCGCTGACGGCCGGCATCTCCACCCGGCTTTCCTCGCGCACTGAGGCCGCGATGCGACCGGCGCGAAGCAGGATGTCGCTGACGTGATCACGAAGCGTCTCGAGATTGCCGAGAGCACTTGGTTCGACGGCCTCCGGCTGTGGCGTTAGGCCCCCGGCTGTCAACGCTTTGCGAAGTCCAAAGAGCATGGCGCGTCCGACTTTCCCCGCGTTGCGACGTGCGCGTCTGTTGGACGAGCCCTGCCATGCTAGAGCGCGGGACTTAACGTGCCGTTTACGCGACGGCAGACTGCGGCCATTCCGGAGCGTGCGAACCGAGCGGCATCGACGGCCGGGTGAACCTGGGCGACGTTTCCGACAGCAGTCCCGCGTGCCGGACAGCCGTCATGGCGCCGAACCCCGATCCGCTGAGTTCGAGCAGGTCGCCGAGATCGCCGGCCTGCGGTGCCGGGATCGCCAGCGTCTCCGCGGGCAGCCTCCCGAGCTTCCAGAGCCACTCCCCCGTCTGCGCCAGCGAGACCCGGACCAGCCACGATCCGCCTTCTTCCGCCTGCCGCTTCAGTGCCATCATCGCGCCCGTCGCCATCAGGAACCCCGAGCCATGATCGAGGGCCTGGCAGGGGAGTTCCTTGGGGCCCTGGACCCCGGCGGCCGCCGCTTCCGCGGCGTTGAGGCCGTTAGCGTTCTGCACGAGGCTGTCGAAGCCGCGCCGGCCCGCCCACGGACCCGCATGGCTCCACGCTGAGAGCGAAACGACGACGATGCCCGGCGACATCTCGGCGATGGCCTCCGGAGAAAACCCCTTGGCCGCGAGCGCGCCCGGACGGTAGCCCTGGACGAAGATGTCGGCGCCCGTGGCGAGTGCCCTGAGCTTGGCGCGTCCGTCCTCCGACGCGAGATCGATCTCGGCGCGAAGCTTGCCCCGTCCGCCATCCATGACGAGGGTGGGCATGTCGGGAATGCCCGGGCCGGTGATCGAGAGCACGTCGGCCCCATGCGCCGCCAGCGTCCGCCCGCAGACCGGGCC
>JBGSJD010000029.1:0-5269 GCA_041742195.1 Hyphomicrobiaceae bacterium | reverse complement strand
GTCGGGCTCGACGTGGCGCGCAAGATCGCGGCCGACGCGGCGCAGGGCGACGTCTGTGACATCGCCAACGACAACGAACCGACGCAGGTCGTACTTTCGGGGCACAAGACGGCGATCGATCGCGTGGCCGAAGTGGGCAAGGCGCACGGGCTCCGGCGCGCCATTCCGCTGCCGGTGTCGGCGCCGTTCCATTGCCGTCTGCTGCAACCGGCGGCCGACGCGATGGCCGAGGCACTGGGCAAGGTCGAGGTGCGCCGTCCGGTCGTTCCCGTCATCGCAAACGTGCTGGCCGCGCCGATCAGCGATCCGGCCGAGATCAAGGCGCGGCTCGTCGAGCAGGTCACAGGTACGGTCCGCTGGCGCGAATGCGTGCTCGCCATGGCGGCAGCCGGCGTCACGACGCTGATCGAGGTCGGGTCGGGCAAGGTTCTGACGGGTCTCGCCGGGCGGATCGACAAGAGCCTCAAGGCGCAGGCCATCGGGACGCCCGCCGATCTCGAGGCGGCGCGGGGCCTGTTTGGTTCGTCTCAAGCATAACGTAACGCGCGGTTTCGACCGCGATCGAAGGGTGCTGCATGTTCTCATTGGCTGGAAAGACCGCGCTCGTGACGGGTGCCACGGGCGGGATCGGCGGCGCGATCGCGCGATCGTTTCATGCGCAGGGCGCGACCGTGGCGATCTCGGGGCGGCAGGTCGATAAGCTCGAGGCGCTGAAGGCGGAACTCGGCGAACGTGTCGTCGTGGTGCCTTGCGACCTTGCAAACAAGGAACAGGTCGGCAAGCTGATCGACGAGGCCGTGAAGGCGCTCGGCGGGCGGCTCGACATCCTCGTGAACAACGCCGGCCTCACCAAGGACAACCTGTTCATGGTGATGAAGGACGAGCAGTGGGACGACGTGATCGCCGTCAACCTGACGTCGACGTTCATGCTGATGCGCGCCGCCACCCGGCACATGCTTCGCTCGAAGACGGGTTATGGCCGTATCATCAACATTTCGTCGGTTTCGGGCATCATCGGCAACCCGGGGCAGGGGAACTACGCGGCCTCGAAAGCCGGCATGATCGGGATGACCAAGTCGCTGGCCCGGGAGGTCGCGGCGCGGGGCATCACGGCCAACTGCATCGCGCCGGGCTTCATCCAGACCGCGATGACGGACGTGCTCAACGAGCAGCTCACGGGCGAAATCAAGAAGAACATTCCGGCGCAGTCTTTCGGCGAACCGGCGGACATCGCGGCGGCGGCCGTTTACCTCGCTTCCGTGGAGGGCCGCTACGTCACCGGCCAGACGCTGCACGTCAACGGCGGCATGATGATGGTCTGACCCCTTCGGACAAAGGGTGTTGGGGAAGGCCGTCAGCCGGCTTTTCAAGGTTTCGGAAGTGTGTTACCGACCCGCGGTTAACGGTTTGCGCCTCGGGGTAAGACGCGTATCGTACTGTTCAGGCAGGCGATCAGCGACGGATCCCGAAGCAATCACGCGCTCGCGTCAAGGGTTACGACCCGGGCGGCTGCGGGGTCCAAGTCAAGCCGAGCTCCGTGTCGCTTCGCAAGAGGCACCCGGGGAGGAAACGTCCACCGTAGTCATGCTGGGTCCCGGCACACGCCGGCAGGCAGGAACAAGAACCTCTAGAGGAATACGCAATGAGCGACGTCGCGGACCGGGTGAAGAAGATCGTTGTCGAGCATCTGGGCGTCGAAGCCGACAAAGTCACGGAGAGCGCCAGCTTCATCGAGGATCTTGGCGCCGACAGCCTCGATACCGTCGAGCTGGTGATGGCTTTCGAGGAAGAGTTCGGTTGTGAGATCCCGGACGATGCCGCCGAGCAGATCCAGACCGTCGGGGACGCCGTGAAGTTCCTCGAGAAGCAAGCCAAGGCCGCCTGAAGCGGCGCTTCTCGGAGCGTTCGGCGCGATGCCCTGGGCAGAACAGCCCGGGGGATACGCCGGGGCGTATTCACAATGCCTCGGGCCTGCAATCGGGACCAGCTGATGGTCGGCACGTCCGGCGGCGCCTGATCGTCGTTACGCAACTACGGGGGTGGCCATGCGCCGCGTCGTCATCACGGGTCTCGGGCTGGTCACTCCGCTTGGAGCCGGAATCGAGCCGACGTGGGCTGCGCTGCTTGCCGGCAAGAGCGGCGCGCGCCGGGTGACGGAGTTCGAAGTCAGCGACATCTCTTGTCAGATCGCGTGCTTCGTGCCGCGCGGCGATGGCTCCGGCGGGACCTTCAACGCCGACAAGGCGATGGAGCCGAAAGAGCAGCGCAAGGTCGACGACTTCATCATCTACGCCGTCGGTGCGGCCGACGAGGCGCTGGCCGATGCCGGGTGGGCGCCGAAGACGCCGGACGAGCAGGAGCGCACGGGCGTTCTGATCGGGTCGGGAATCGGCGGCCTGAACGGGATCGCCGAGACGTCGCTCCTGCTCAAGGAGAAGGGCCCGCGGAGGGTGTCGCCGTTCTTCATTCCGGGGCGGCTGATCAATCTCGCGTCGGGCTATGTGTCGATCAAGCACAGGCTCAAGGGTCCGAATCACGCGGTGGTGACGGCCTGTTCAACCGGCGCGCATGCCATTGGTGACGCGGCGCGGCTCGTGGCGCTGGGTGATGCCGACGTGATGGTCGCCGGCGGCGCCGAGAGCCCGATCTGCCGCATCGCGATGGCCGGCTTTGCGGCGTGCCGCGCGCTGTCGACAGGGTTCAACGACCAGCCGACGAAGGGGTCTCGCCCCTACGACAAGGACCGCGACGGCTTCGTGATGGGTGAAGGCGCGGGCGTTGTCGTTCTCGAATCGCTCGAGCACGCCAAGGCCCGTGGCGCGCGCATCTATGCGGAAGTGATTGGCTACGGCATGTCCGGCGACGCCTATCACATCACCGCGCCGGCCGAGAACGGCGATGGAGCGTTCCGGTGCATGCGGGCCGCGTTGAAGCGGGCCGAGATCGACGTCAGTGAGATCGACTACGTCAACGCGCACGGCACCTCGACGCCGATGGGCGACGAGATCGAGCTCGGCGCCGTCGAGCGGCTTTTCGGGAACTCGGCCTCCAAGCTGGCGATGTCCTCGACGAAGTCCGCGATCGGCCACCTGCTCGGCGCTGCGGGCGCCGTCGAAGCGATCTTCTCCGTGCTCGCGATGCGCGACAACATCGCGCCGCCGACGCTCAATCTCGACAATCCCTCCGTTGCGACGGCGATCGATCTCGTGCCGCACGTTGCAAAGCCGCGCCAGATCGATACCGTGCTCTCGAATTCGTTCGGGTTCGGCGGTACCAATGCATCGCTGATCCTGCGGCGGTATGCGGCCTAAGGGTCACGGCCGGCGCGGCATTGCGCTGGATTGTGGATCTCAGTCGCAAGTCTTCGATCTTCGGCCATAATTGTGCGTAGGTTCCTCTGGCAGGAGCCAGAGCGGGGATTCGGGAAAAGCGCGCTCCCGGCGCGCTCGGCCATGGTGTCTCCGCTGAATGGACGGAAGCTCGTCGATGAAGGCTTCGAAAGCCAAAGCCCAGACCGCCGCCAGAGTCGAGCCTCGGCTCGGTGGCGCGACGTTGCGGACCGGACCGGCGCCGCGAAGCCCGACGGAGCTCGCCATGCCAACCCGTCCTCCCAGACCTCCGAGGACACTGCGGCACGAGCGGGAACCGCGGGAGCTGAACGGTTTTCTGCGCGTGGTCGATGGCACGCTGTCGTTCGTCTTCATCAGCTTTCTGCTGCTTGCGGCGCTGACGGTGTGGATGCGGCAGAGCTTCGATGCCCCCGGTCCGCTTCCCGCCACCGCGGCGGTCGTGATCCCGAGAGGGGAGGGCGCCCTCGAAATCGCGGAGCGCCTCGAGAAGGCTGGGGTGGTTTCAGACCGCCGCATGTTCATGCTGCAGTACTACGTGGCGCGTTTCTACAGTGGCGGCGCACCCGGGGGGGCCGAGCGGGCGAGCCTCAAGGCGGGCGAATTCGAGTTCACGGCACAGGCGAGCGTTCGGCAGGTTCTCGACACGCTGATCAGCGGCAGGGGCATCCTGCAGAAGATCACCATTCCCGAAGGATTGACGAGCCAGCAGATCGTCGAGCGGCTCAATGCGGAGCCCACTCTGTCGGGGGCGATCGCCGAGGTCCCGCCCGAGGGCACCCTGTTGCCAGACACCTACAAGTTCTCGCGTGGCGGAAACCGGCAGGAGATCATCGATCGGATGCGGGCCGAGCGGGACAAGCTCGTCGCGGCGTTGTGGGCGCAGCGCAATCCAGCCATCCCCGTGCAATCGGCCGAGCAGGCGGTCACGCTGGCGTCGATCGTCGAGAAGGAGACGGGGCGGGCCGAGGAGCGTCCCCGGGTGGCGGCTGTGTTCGTCAACCGGCTGCGCAAGGGGATGCGGCTGCAGTCCGATCCGACGATCATCTACGGGATCGTCGGCGGTCAAGGCCCGCTCGGGCGGTCCATCACGCGCTCGGACATCGACACCAAGACAGCCTACAACACCTACCAGATCGACGGCCTGCCGCCCGGTCCGATCTGCAACCCGGGGCGTGCGTCGATTGCGGCGGTGCTCAATCCGCCGGAGACGCAGGATTTGTTCTTCGTCGCGGACGGTACAGGGGGGCACGCGTTCACGTCGACGCTCAAGGATCACAACGCGGCCGTCCAGAACTGGCGGCGGATCGAGCGTGCGCGCCAGGGCGGAACCGAACCGGCGAGCCCTGCGCCTAGTGGCGAGGCGGCGAAGGCTGCTGATCCGGCCAGCAAGTCGCGGCCGGCGTCGGTGATCAACGCCGGCAAGGCCGGCGTTCGGACCAGTCAGGACCAGAAGAAGAAGGCCAAGCAGCCCTGAGGTCGCCTTTCGAGGGCGCCATCCCGGCACCATGGCGCCTCTCGGGTTGTGCGGCTCGCGTGAGTTCGCTAAAGGCGATGCATCTAGTCGCGCGGCCGAGGATCCATGGCGCTCAGGAGCATGACGGGCTTTGCCCGGTTCGACGGTTCGATCGAGGGCACCCGCTTTCATTGGGAGCTGCGCAGCGTCAACGGACGCGGGCTGGATGTCCGGCTCCGGTTGCCGGCAGGCTATGAGGCCCTCGAGGCGCAGGCGCGGGAAGCAATCAGTCGGCACGTGGCGCGCGGCAACGTGGCGCTGACGCTCAGCATCGACCAGGGTGCGACGTCCTCGGAGGTGCGGATCAACGAGCGTGCGCTCGAGACGGTCTCGGCGGCGGCCGAGCAGCTCAGGCTCCGGCACGGTTGGGACAATGTCCGCCCGGAAGGCGTGCTGGCGCTGCGTG
>JBGSJD010000028.1:0-9261 GCA_041742195.1 Hyphomicrobiaceae bacterium | reverse complement strand
ATGGCGCGGCCGGCGTGCTCATCGCCTCGGAGGACTGGGCGCGGGCGCGGGGGCTGGTGCCGCAGGCCTATCTGGTGCACGGGCAGACTTCGGCCAACGACTTCGTCGCCGGCGAGGGCCTCCTCATGGCACCGACGCTGGCTGTGTCCCGGCTGCTCGATCGGGCGGGGCTCAAGCTGCAGGATTTCGATTACTACGAAATTCACGAGGCGTTCGCGGCGCAGGTGCTGGCGACGCTCGCGGCGTGGGAGGATGCCGATTACTGCCGGACGCGGCTCGGCACGTCCGCTCCGCTCGGCGCCATCGACCGGAGCCGGCTCAACGTGATGGGTTCGTCATTGGCTTACGGACATCCGTTCGCGGCCACCGGGGCGCGGATCGTGGGGCTGCTTTCGAAGCTGCTCGGGGCGCGTGGCGGGCGCGGTCTCATCTCGATCTGCACCGCGGGCGGCATGGGTGTCGCGGCGATCCTCGAAGGCGGCAGGGCCTGAAGCGCGGCGCTCTTCAGTTTCGTGATCGGGGCGGGCCCATGCGGGCGACGATGGCGGCGCGGAGGCGACGCAGTTCGGTCAGCGTGCTCTGGAGATCGTTGCGTTTCGTCGTCAGGACGGCGATGTGCTGATCCGTGCGTTCTCGCAAGGCGTCGAGTTCGGCGGGGCCTGCGTGGGCGTGGTCGTGAATCGCGAGATGGTCGCTGATGCTGTCAAGGCTGAGGCCGAGGTTCTTCGCCCGGAGGATCAGCGCCAGACGCTTTCGGTCCTCGGACGAGTAGATCCGCGTCGTCCCGCGGCGGTCGGGCGTCAGCAGTCCGCGGACCTCGTAGAAGCGGAGCGCGCGGGTCGTGATGGCGAATTCGTTCGCCAGCTCACCGATGGAGTACTGGGTCTTGGGCGGTGGGCGCGCCTTGTAGGGCGCTGCGTCGGAACCGAGCCGGCGGTGCGTCGAGCGCTTTACGCTTGTTGTGCGCTTGGGAGGGTCGGTCATGTGGCTTGCCGCTTCTGCGCCTCCTCCGCCTTCAGTTCCTTTTTGGATAGCTTGCCGATCAGTGTCTTCGGCAGGCTTGCGCGGAACTCGATCTCGGAGGGGAGTTCGATGCGACTGAGTTTCGGCGCCAGATGCGCGAGGATCGCGTCGGCGTCGGCGGACGCCCCGTTCCTGAGCTTGATGAAGGCCTTCGGTGCTTCGCCCCGATAAGCGTCGGGAATGCCGATGACGGTCACCTCCTCCACGGCGGGGTGGCTCGAGATCGCTTCCTCGACGTTGCGCGGGTAGACATTATAGCCGGAGCAGATGATCAGGTCCTTGATCCGGTCGACGATGTAGAGGAAGCCGTCGTCGTCCATGCGAGCGACGTCGCCGGTACGGAGGTAGCCATCCGGCGTCTTCTGCTGGGCCGTCTCGGCGGGGCGCTGCCAGTACCCCTTCATCACCTGCGGCCCCTTGATGCAGATCTCGCCCTTCTCGCCGCGCGCCACCTCCTGGAGCGGATTGTCGGGGTCGCGGAGCGCCACGATCGTGCCCGGTAGCGGCTGGCCGATCGACATCTCCTTCGCCGGTCCACCGACGGGATTGATGGTCACGGCCGGGGACGTCTCGGACAGCCCGTAGGCCTCGACCACCTTGCAGCCGGTCAGCGCTTCGAACTGGCGACGGGTCTCGAGCAGCAGGGGTGCGCCGCCGGAGAGGCAGAACTTCAGCGAGGAGAGATCGTAGGACTTGAGCTTCGGGTGGTTCAGCATGGCGACGAACATGGTCGGCACGCCGGGCATGAGGGTCGGGCGCGTCTTGGTGATCAGGCTCATGGCGTCGTCGAGGACGAAGCGCGGCATGACGATGATCTCGGCGCCGAGCGCGATGGCGAAGTTCATGACGCCGGTCATGGCGAAGACGTGGAAGAACGGCAGCGCGCCGAGAATGCGCTCGCGCCCGGGCTCGAGGCCGGGTACCCAGGCGAGCGCCTGATGCACGTTGATGTAGACGTTGGCGTGGGTCAGCATCGCGCCTTTCGAGACGCCGGTCGTGCCGCCGGTATACTGCAGCACGGCGACGTCGTTCTCGGGCGATACGTCGATCGGTGCGGGCTTGCCGGCATTGTCGCGCACCGTGGCGTCGAGCACGATCGATCCGGCGACCGGCGAGGCCGCCACGCGCGCGATGTCGCGGCGCTTCAGGAGGCGGAACAGCACGGCTTTCGCGGCGGGAAGAAGAGCCGGAAACGACGCCACGATGGCACGCTGCAGGGTGCGGGCGACCAGTAGCGCCTCGACCTTGTCGAAGAGTACCTTGAGATCGAGCGTCACCATGAGTTCGAGGCCGCTGTCCTCGACCTGGCGGGTCAGTTCCTCGACCGTGTAGAGCGGGTTGCAATTGACGACGATGCCGCCGGCTTTCAGCACGGCGAAGTAGTAGATGATGAAGGTCGGCGAGTTGGGGAGCAGCAGGCCGACGCGCGTGCCCTTGACGACGCCGAGCCGCTGGAGGCCTTCGGCGGCGCGGTCGACGTCGGCGGCGATTTCGCCGTAGGTGGTCTGGCGCCCGAGGAAGTTGGTGGCGGGCCGTGTCCCGTACAGTCGCGCGGCGTCGTCGATCAGGCGCCAGAGGGGATGGCCCTCGAAGGGCTGGTACCAGTCGACGCCCGCTGGGTAGGCCCGCAACCATGGATAGCTGATGGCCTGATCGGGCTGAGCCGCGTTGGCGTTCGCCACTTTCGGCATGGGCTCTGCTCCCTCGGTGGGCGCCAGGTTCGGACGCTAGGGGGCCGCGCTCGCAGCCCGCGGCTCCTGCGACCATTCAACACAGAAATCGTGGTATCCGCCAGTGCTCCCTACAGGCAGCGGCGCTGTATTCGCAAAGTCGAGGTGTTCATTCACCATGGCAGAGGCAATCTATGCGAATGAATGCCGTTTACGTTTATCTATCACCTAAGCTTGCCCTGGACGCCGGCATGCTCTAGCAAATGGCCCTAGACAGGCTCCAGTGCGCATGCAACCCACGGGGCGGGAGAGTAGTATGGACGACACAGCAACCAAGATCGTCGAGATCCTGAAGAAGCACATGAAAGAGCCGCGGGACGATATCGGTCTCGAGACGGCGCTCGCCGATCTGAAAATCGAGTCGATCGATCTCGCCATGATCGTGTTCGAACTCGAGGATACGTTCGGGATCGAGATCCCCTACAACGCCAACGACACCGATGAGGCTGCGGCCTTCAAGTCCGTCGGCTCGGTCGTCGAGCGGGTCAAGCAAGTCATCGCCAGCACGCCGTCGGCCGCGGCGAAGGCGTAACCGACCGGCGGGGCCTGACGGCCGCGCGCATTTCATCAGGACCAGCGTTGCGATGCGGGGGCACGGCGTGCCGCGCCCCGCGCCGCAACACGATCGAAGGATCGGCAATTGAAAAGCGGAACGAAAGATCGGCGCCGCGTCGTCGTGACCGGCATGGGAGCCGTGACACCCATCGGGCTCGATGCCGAGACCATGTGGGCGTCGATGCGGGCCGGGACGTGCGGCGTGAAGCCGATCGAGAACTTCGCGCTCGAGGACCTCTACATCAAGATCGCCGGCGAGATCCGCGATTTCGATCCGGCCAAGCACGTCTCGAGCCGGAAGATCCAGTACGGCGACCGGTATTCGTGGTTCGCGGGGCGGGCGGCGGAAGAGGCCTGGACCCAGTCGGGGCTTGCTCTGCCCTACACGGAACCTTATCGGGCCGCTTCGATCATCGGCTCGGGAGCCGGCGGCTTCTCGACCATCGAGAGTGCCTACAGGGATCTCTTCGTCCATCACAAGAAGGCGACGAACCCGCTGACGCTGCTGCGGATCATCGGCTCGTCGGCGGCGGCGCACGTCGGTATCGAGTACGGCATCAAGGGCCCTACGTTCGCGACATGCTCGGCCTGCTCGACGGCGACGCACGCCATCGGCATCGGCCTCGACTACATCCGGAACGGCGTCGTCGACGTGGCGGTGACAGGTGCCAGCGAGGCCGTGCTGACGTACGGCTCGATGCGGGTCTGGCAAGCCATGCGCGTCCTGTCTCCGGACGGATGTTTCCCGTTCTCGAAGCGGCGTAACGGCACGGTTCTGGCCGAGGGTGCGGGCATCCTCGTCCTCGAGGATCTCGAGCACGCCCAGGCGCGCGGGGCCAAGATCCTCGCGGAGATCGTCGGCTACGGCGTCTCCTCGGACAGCAAGGACATGGTCAATCCGGATGTCGAAGGGCCGCGCTCGGCCATGCAGATGGCGCTCGACGACGCCGGCATCACGGCTGGCGACGTGGGCTATCTCAACGCGCACGGCACCGCGACGACGCTGAACGACGCGAACGAAACCAATGCCATCAAGATGGTGTTCGGCGAACATGCGTCGAAGCTCGCGATCTCGTCGACCAAGTCGATGACGGGCCATCTTCTCGGCGCCGGTGGCGCGGTCGAGGCGATCGCCTGCATCAAGGCCATGGCCGACGGCTTCGCGCCGCCGACGATCAATCTGACCGATCCCGACCCCAAGTGCGATCTCGACTACGTCCCGAATGTCGGCCGCGAGATACCGATCAAGTATGCGATGTCGAACTCGTTCGCCTTCGGCGGGCTCAACGCGGTGCTGCTCTTCGGCGCCCCGCCGGCCTGATCGTTCGACGCGATCGCAGGAACCTGACGAGGCGTCCGGCCGTGGCCTGGCGCCTCATTTGTTCGAGGCGTCCGTAGCGTCTGGCGCGCGCGCAAGGAAGGCGCGGAACGCGGCGAGCGTCGTGTCGCTGACGTGGTGCTCGATGCCCTCCGCGTCGACTTCGGCCGTCGCGGTATCGACGCCCAGCGCGACGAGGAGGTCGACCACGACGCGATGGCGCTCGCGGGCCTGGTTGGCGAGTTCGGCGCCGCGATCCGTCAGGAAGATGGCGCGATAGGGCTTCGACGTGACGAGACCGTCGCGTTGCAGACGCTGAATGGCGTTGTTCACCGTGGCACTGGAGACCCCGAGCCGCTCGGCGAGGTCGACGACGCGTGCCTCGCCCAGTTCGGCGATCAGGTCGTCGATCAGTTCCACGTAATCCTCGGCGAGTTCGGTCTGGTGTGCCTCGCGCACCGCCTTGAACCGATCCGACGCCGGGCGTTCGACGCGTTCGCTATCGGCCATTGGCTCCTCCCGTGTCGTCTCGGGATCGTGTGCCACCGTTCGGCGACATTGACAACAATCTTAGCGTCTACTAACTCTTCGCGGTAGATCTAATATTCATAGGGCTCTGGATCATGGATCGTTGCCGGATGTTGCGTGCGTGTCGGTCTGGTCGCCAGCGGCGGCGTTGGCGCGTCGACTTCCCCGTCGTCGGGATGCTGTTCTTCTGCGCCGGGCTCGTCATCGCGATGGCGGCGTCGCCGGCGGCGGCCCAGTCCCGCACCGGAAAGCTGCGGGTCGTCACCACCTTCACCGTGATCCAGGACATGGCACGAAACGTCGCCGGCGATGCGGCGACGGTGGAGGCGATCACGAAGGTCGGGGCCGAGATCCACGATTATCAGCCGACACCGCAGGACATCGTGCGGGCACAGGGGGCGGGGCTCATCCTGTGGAACGGCATGAATCTCGAGCGCTGGTTCGAGAAGTTCCTCGCCGATCTCCGGAATGTACCGTCCGCGCTGGTGACGGAGGGGATTACGCCGCTGCCGATCCGGGAGGGGCCGTACCAGAACAATCCCAATCCGCACGCCTGGATGTCGCCGTCGAACGCCCTGATCTATGTCGAGAACATCCGGAAGGCGCTTACCCAACACGACCCCGCCAACGCGGAGGTCTATCAGCGCAATGCGGCGCGCTACGCCGAGCAGATCAAGGCGATCGACGGCCCGCTGCGGCAGCGGCTGTCCAAGATCCCCGAGAGCTCGCGCTGGCTCGTGACGAGTGAGGGGGCGTTCAGCTATCTGGCGCGCGACTATGGCTTGCGGGAGCTTTACCTGTGGCCCATCAATGCGGATGAGCAGGGCTCGCCGAGCCAGGTGCGGCAGGTGATCGATACCGTCCGGCGCGAGCGCATCCCGGTCCTGTTCAGCGAGAGTACGGTGTCTGATCGCCCCGCCCGGCAGGTCGCAGGTGAAACCGGGGCCCGGTATGGCGGCGTGCTCTATGTCGACAGCCTCAGCCAGCCGGGGGGACCGGTGCCGACCTATCTGAAGTTGCTCGAGGTGACGGTCGAGACGATCGCCAAGGGGTTCGGAACGTGATGGATGCCGCGGTCCAGAGGGTAGATACGCGCGACCCGGGCGGGACGCCGTCGACGGTGGCGTCGCTCGACGTCGACGGCGTGTCGGTCACCTATCCGAGCGGGGCGCTGGCGCTCGAACGGGCGACGTTCCGCCTCGATGGCGGCACGATCGCCGGTCTCGTCGGGCCGAACGGCGCGGGCAAGTCCACGCTGTTCAAGGCCATCATGGGCTTCGTGCGCCCGTCCGAGGGGCGCGTCCTGATCAGCGGCCGGGCGCCACTGGAGGCGCAAAAGCTCGGTCTCGTCGCCTACGTGCCCCAGGTCGAGGAGGTCGACTGGACCTTTCCGGTGCTCGTCGAAGACGTCGTCACCATGGGTCGCTATGGGCACATGGGGTTTCTCCGCATCGCGTCGCGGCGTGATCGGGAGATCGTCGACGCGGCACTCGACCGGGTCGGCATGACGGCCTTCCGCAAGCGCCAGATCGGTGAACTCTCGGGCGGGCAGCGGAAGCGCGTGTTCCTCGCCCGCGCCATTGCGCAGGAGGGGCAGGTCATTCTCCTCGACGAGCCGTTCACCGGTGTGGACGTCGCGACCGAAGACGCGATCGTCGGCCTGCTGGGCGAACTGAAACGCGAAGGGACCCTGATGCTCGTCTCGACGCACAATCTCGGCAGCGTCCCGGAATTCTGCGACCACGTGATCCTGATGCGGCGGCGGGTGGTCGCGGCGGGGCCGGCGGCGACGACGTTCACGCAGGCCAATCTCGAGCAGGCGTTTGGCGGTGTGCTCCGACATTTCCGCATCGGGGGATCGGAACTCCACGACGACGACGACCGGCGTGGCGTGACCGTGCTGACCGACGACGAGCGGCCGGTCGTGTTCTACGGCGCGGAAAAGGGCTCGGACAAGCCGCTCTCGACAGGCGAGCGGGAGGGCGGGTGATGGGCGAACTGATGGCGCCGTTCGCCTATGGCTACATGGTCAAGGCGATGTGGGTGTCGGCCCTCGTCGGCGCGACCTGTGCGTTCCTGTCCGCGTTTCTGATGCTCAAGGGCTGGTCGCTCATGGGTGATGCGCTCGCGCACGCCGTCGTGCCGGGTGTGGCGCTCGCCTATACCGCTGGCCTGCCGTTCTCGCTCGGCGCGTTCGTCGCGGGCGGTCTTGCAGCGCTCGGCATGGCCTTCATCAAGCGCCAGACGCGGCTGCGTGAGGACGCGGTGATCGGTCTCGTGTTCACGACGTTTTTCGCGGCCGGACTGCTGATCGTCTCGCTCAACCCGACGTCGGTCAACGTGCAGAGCATCGTTCTCGGCAACATTCTGGCCATCTCGGACGGCGATGCGATGCAGGTCGTGGTGATCTCGGCCGTGACGCTCGGCGTGCTGCTGCTCAAGTGGCGCGATCTGATGGCCGTCTTCTTCGACGAGGGCCATGCACGCTCGGTCGGTCTTCAGGCCGGTCCACTCAAGATTCTCTTCTTCACGTTGCTGTCAGCTGCCACCGTGGCGGCCCTGCAAACGGTCGGGGCGTGTCTCGTTATCGCCATGGTGGTGACGCCGGGCGCGACGGCGTATCTGCTGACGGACAGGTTCCCGTCGCTCCTGCGTATCGCGGTGGCGCTTGGCGCGGGGACGAGTTTCGTCGGGGCCTATCTCAGCTATTTCATCGACGGGGCGACTGGCGGCGTTATCGTCACGCTGCAGACGCTGATCTTCCTGGCCGCCTTCGTCCTGGCGCCACAGCATGGGCTCCTGGCCCAGCGGCGACGGCGGACGGCCGCCCTTTCCGAGGCGCATCGTTGATGGATCTCGGCCAACTCATCCTCGAGCCGCTCGGGTTCCCGTTCATGCAGCGGGCGCTGGCGGTGTCGCTGATGGTCGGGGCCGTGTGCGCGGTGCTCTCCTGCTATCTCGTGCTCAAGGGCTGGTCGCTGATGGGGGATGCGATTTCCCATGCCGTGCTGCCCGGCATCGTGATCGCCTTCGTCCTAGGCGTGCCGCTGGCGATCGGGGCGTTCGTGGCGGGACTGACGGCCGCGGTCGCGACGGGCTATCTGAAGGAGAACAGCCGGGTGAAGGAGGACACGGTGATGGGCATCGTGTTCTCGGGGATGTTCGGCTTCGGGCTCGTCCTTTTCACCAAGGTCGATACGGATCAGCACCTCAACCACATCCTGTTCGGCAACGTACTCGGCGTGTCGATGCGCGATCTCACCGAGGTGCTCGTGATCGGTGGGGGCGTGCTGGCCGTGGTGATGGTGAAGCGGCGCGATCTCCTGCTCTACTGCTTCGATCCGCAGCACGCGCGGGCCATCGGGCTGCCCGTCCGGATGCTGCACTATGGCCTTCTGGTGCTCCTGGCGTTGACCATCGTCACGGCGCTGAAGGCAGTGGGGATCATTCTCGTCGTGGCGATGCTGGTCGGGCCGGGGGCGACGGCGCTGCTCGTCGCGCGCCGGTTCGAGGTGATGCTGCGGGTCGCTGTTGCGGTGGCGGTGTTTTCCAGCATTGCCGGCACGCTGATCAGCTTCCACATCGACGGGGCGACGGGTCCCACCATCGTCCTCGTGCAGGCGGCTCTGTTCGTGCTCGCGCTGATCGTCACGGGTGTGCGAAACCGGGTGAACACGGCGACGCGGGAGGGCTCAGCCCTCGACATCTCAAATGGCCGTCTGGCGGGCGGCCTGAAAAAGCCGGGGTAGGTGGGCCTCGATCAAGTCCGCGAGACGATCCAGATGATTACCTTGGATCGGCTCCACCTCGGCGAGGGCCGCGCGGAACCGCTCCGGGGTCAGATCGGCGAGCGGCACGGGACGGAACCAGCCTTCGGAACGCAGCAGATCGCGGTAGTCGCGCTCCTCGGGCTTGAAGGCGTGGGTGCGGGGCGAGACGCCGACCGTCGGCAGGCGGGCCGCGATCGCCTCCGAGATCATGGTGCTAGAATCCTCGGTCGCGAGCACGTGATCGACACTCGCGAAGAGGCGCGGCAGCGTACCCGGGCCGGCGGTGCGGAAATCGATCAGCTCGGCGATGGGGCCGTCTGCGCGTTGGGCGAGGTCG
>JBGSJD010000027.1:0-3537 GCA_041742195.1 Hyphomicrobiaceae bacterium | reverse complement strand
CTCGTCGAGGTGCGGCGTGATCGCCGCGATGGTGCCGTCCCAGTCCTGGCGCGCGAAGGCGCCGAACGCCTGCGCCATCGGCCCGACGACATCGGCGGCAGGTCCCTTGGCGCCGTCGACGATCCGGGCCAGCGCCTCGCCATTCCCGGCCATGGCGTGCGCCAGCGACGAATGCAGATCGACGAACGCGACGCCGGGGTTCGGGAACCACGTCGCCGCGTACTGGCTGATATCCTGCCAAAGCTGCGGCTGCCTTGGCTCGCCCGCGAGTTCCGCCCGGAACAGGAACGAAGCGCAGTCCGTGAGCACGTTGACCTGCGGCCCCCAAGACGCCCCCGGATGCAGCGCATCCCGGTAGACGGCCCACGCGTCGCTCGATTGCCCGAGTTCCATGGCCCAGAGCGCGAGATGCCAGTTGATGTGGCAATGAATGTGCGCGGCCCGCGGATAGTCCTTCGCCCAGTCCTTGAGATAGCCGTAGCCGCCGCGCCGCTCGCCGACCTCGTAGTAGAGGTGCGCCCGGATATGCGCCCCGTGCCCGTTGCGCGGAAACTGCGCCATCGCGGCATCGATATTGCGCCGGGCGCGGTCGTACTTGCCGACCTCCAGCTCCGCGAAGGCCAGGAGGCTGCGATACCACCAGTCGTCGCCATAGGCGTCCGCGAGCGGCTCCAGCAGCGCCAGCTGCGCCTCTTCGCGTCCCTTCTGGCCGGAAAATCCGATCAGCCCGAACACCGACGTGCATGGCGCGAGCGCAAAGGCATCGCGCGGCCAGTCCTTCACGTGCTCCCGCGTCTGCGCGATGGCGTCGGCGGCATTGCCCGTCAGGATCTTCTCGAAGATGGCGATATGGCTCTGCTCCCGCGGCGTGGCGCCGGCCTTCAGCTCGAGCGCGCGGGCGAGCGGCGCTTTCAGCTCGGCGCCACGGCCGTAGACCTGTACCGTCCGGGCAAGGGCGATGTGGGCGAGCGCGAACCCCTCGTCGGCCGCGATCGCCGCCCGGAACCCCTCTTCGGCGCCGACGTTGGCCGAAAGGAGCGCGTCCACGCCCTTGACGTAGGCGTCACGCGCCTCGGGCGACGACGTCGAAAGCGGATAGCCGTAACGATCCTTCAGCATGCGCGGTCCCTCCACACCATCGGAATGCGGTGCTTTGCAAAGAAGTCTGGCACGCGGCCCGCACGCTCATCAATCCCGGATCTGACCATCCGGCTTCCCGGCGGCATCGAGCCCGCCGAGAAAGCCTGCGAGGTTCTCCGTCATGTGATGGACGTGCTCCGGCGGCTCGGTCCATTGCCGGATCTTGAGCTGGATCGGATGATCGATGTAGCTCGAATGCACGAGGCAGGTCGTCATGCCGAGATTGTGCGCCGGCTCCAGGTTGTGCGGCATGTCCTCGAACATGGCGGCCTCACGAGGCGCCACGTCGTGCGAGGCGAGCAGCCGGTCGTAGGCTTCCTGCTTCTCCTTCGGAATGAACCCGGCATCGACGATGTCGATGATGTCCTCGAACAGGTCGAGAATGCCGAGCTTCGTCGCCACCCGCTCGGCATGGCCATGCGAGCCGGCGGTGAAGATGAGCTTGCGCCCCGGCAGCCGGGCGATGGCGGCCCGGAGCTCCGGATGTTCCGCCACCGGCGTCAGGTCGATGTCGTGCACGTAGTCGAGGAACGCGTCGGGCGACATGTTGTGCACCTTCATCATGCCCGCGAGCGTGGTGCCGAACTGCCGGTAGTAGGATTTCTGCAGATGCTTGGCGTAGGCGAACGGAACGCCGAGGAACTTCTGGATGAACTCGGCCATGCGCTGGTCGACCTGCGCGAAGAGATTGCACTCCGCCGGATAGAGCGTGTTGTCGAGATCGAAGATCCAGATTCGCGTCGCATCGAAGCCGCGTCGGGGCCGTGATTGCACTGTGCCGCTCAAGATGGCGCTCCCGTTCGTTGCGCGCTGGCTCCGTCCATCGCGCTCCGGCGACGCCGGATGGCCGCGAAGCTACGCCAGACGGCCGAGGCTTGCCAGCGCCGCCCGCGTCATGGTCCGATGGCGGCGCGCCGACGCGCGTCTCCTCGAGCCCAGGACCCGAAGCATGCTCACGATTTATGGCGTCTACCGTAGCCGTGCCACCCGCAACATCTGGCTGGCGACCGAGCTTGGCATCCCCTTCAAGCACGTGCCGGTGACGCAGCCCTACCGGCCGCACGCAGCCCCGCTGCATTCGCGGAGCCCCGAGTTCCTCGCCATCAACCCGAACGGCCATGTGCCCTCGATCGACGACGGCCTGATCATGCACGAGAGCCTCGCGATCAATCTCTATCTTGCCAAGAAGCACGGCGGCCCGCTCGCCCCCGCGAATGTGGCCGAGGATGGCCTCATGACCATGTGGTCGATCTGGGCCATCACCGAGGTCGAAGGCAAGGCGCTCGAGGTGATGCGCGATCCGAAGGGCGCGACGATGGCCCTCGACGGCTTGAAGGCGCCGTTCAAGGTGCTCGACGCCGCCCTTGGAAAGAGCCCCTATCTCGTCGGCGGGCGCTTCACGGTGGCCGACATCAACGTCGCCGAATGCGTGCGCTACGCCTCGGCGGCGACGGGCCTCTTCGACGGCGCGCCGAACGTCAAGACGTGGCTGGCCACCTGTCAGGCGCGCCCGGCCTTCAAGGACATGTGGGCCAAGCGCGACGCCGAGCCGGCATGAGATGTGCGGAGGCAGCTCCCGCGCGCCGCCTCCATGCTTCCGCCACAATGCGGACGTCCGTGCTGTCGGACGACTGAGCGCGGGCGGAGAACACATATGACCTCGAACACGGGCGGGACGGTCGCGGCCGGGAAGCCGTTGTCCTACACCCAGAACCTCGAGGACTGGCATCTGTGGCTGGCCCTCGGCGACGGCGGGCCGGGCGTCTATATCGACGTCGGCGGTGGCCACCCGATCGCCGACAATGTGTCGATGTGGTTCTACGAGCGCGGCTGGCACGGCATCGTCGTCGAGCCGCAGACGGCGCTGGCCCGCCTCTACCCGCGCGTCCGCCCCCGCGACACGGTATTCGAGGGCCTTGTCGGCCGCACCTCCGGAACCGCCGATCTGCACGTGTTCCCGAGGCTGCACGGCCTGTCGACGACGGTCGGCGCCAACGCCGAGCGCTCGCAGGTCCATGGCGACACGTTCCGCACCGTCACCCTGCCGATGTTGACCCTCGCCGACCTGTGCGAGCGCTACGGCATCGATCGTATCGATTTCCTCAAGATCGACGTAGAGGGCGCCGAAGCCGATGTGCTGGCCGGCAACGACTGGTCGCGCTTCCGTCCGAAAGTCGTGGTCGCGGAGGCGATCGACCCCGCCACCAACGCTCCGGCCCACGCCGCCTGGGAGCCGATCCTTCTTGCAGCCGGCTATGTCTTCCGTCTCAACGACACGCTGAACCGCTTCTACGTGGCCGGCGAATGCACCGACGTGCTGGCCCGCCTGCCCGCCGAGCGCGGCGACTGGGCCGCCGTCACGCACATGTACGAGATCGGCAGGGCGCCCGTGAACGA
>JBGSJD010000026.1:0-1826 GCA_041742195.1 Hyphomicrobiaceae bacterium | reverse complement strand
GTCCTCGCCGCCGAGTGCCGCGCCCTTCGGATCGTGATTGCCCGTCACCCAGACCCAGTCGCGGCCCGACTGCAGGGCCTGAAGCCGAGCAAGATCGCCCGGCCCGATCCGGCGTGCGGCGCCAGCGTCGTGAAGGCTGTCCCCGAGGGCGATCACCCGCTTTGGGGCGTATCTCCGGATCGCGTCGGCCAGGCGCTCCAGAGTGGCCTGCGTGTCGTAGGGCGGCAGCAGCTGGCCGCGCCGCGCCAGCGACGACGCCTTCTCGAGATGCAGGTCGGCGACGACGAGCGTGGCATCCGGCTCCGAAAAGAGGACGCCGGAGCGGTCCGCCACGAGATCGAGGCCGCAAAGGCTGACGCACGCCACGTCGAACGACCGTCGGTCCGGCCGGGCAGCACTGCGGTCGCTCATCTCACGTCCCCCGCGCGATCCCGTTGCCGCTGGTCGCCCCCACAGCCCCCGTCATGCGCATCAGTTCCTCTGCCGCCTCGCGCATCACGCTTTCGCGCGCATCGCCCCCGACCCCATCCCGCCCCATCTCGAGCAGGATCGGCACTGCCAGCGGCGAGGCGCGCTCGAGCGGCATGTGCCGGATATGGCCGCGGATCCGCCGCAGGAAATCACCGAGCCGCGCGATGTCGAGAAGGCCCGTCGCCGCATCGTGCCACGCCGCCTCGAGGAGGACGTGACCCGGCTCGTAACGTCGCAGCACATCATAGACGAGGCTCGCCGACACCGTGAGCTGGCGTCCGTTCTTTTCCTTCCCCGGATGCCGCCGCTCGATCAGCCCCGCGATCATGGCGCAGTAGCGGAACGTCCGCCGCATCAGGGTCGTCTCGGCGAGCCAGGCATCGAGATCGTCGCCGAGCATGTCCTCGTCGAAAAGCGTCCCGAGACCGAGGTCGCCGGCTGCGATCATGCCGGAGACGTCCTCGACGCCCCAGACGTCGAGCGCGTAGTCGTTGGCGAGAAACCCGAGCGGCTTCGCCCCGGCCCGCTGCAGTCGGCGCGTGAGCAGCATGCCGAGCGTCTGATGCGCCAGCCGGCCTTCGAACGGGTAGGCGACGAGATGATACCGCCCACCGTTCGGGAACGTTTCGATCAGCACCTCGTCGGCCGCCGGGATGACGGAGGCCCCCTCTTGCAGCGCCAGCCAGTCGGCGACGGGCGTGGGCAACCGCTGCCACCGCGCCGGGTCCGCCAGCATCCGCCTGACGCGGTCGGCGAGATGCGTGGAGAGCGGAAACCGCCCACCCGGATAGCTTGGAACGATGGGATCGCTCGCCGTCGCGCGCGACACGTAGGCCTCGTTGTCGCGAATGCCTTCGAGCCGCACCGTCTCGCCGCCGAACACGAAGGCATCGCCCGGTGTCAGTTCGCCGGCGAACCATTCGTCGATTTCGCCGAGAACGCGCCCTCCCGTGAGCGGCTTGGACGAGGGCACACCGGGGCGTCCCCGGCGACCGACCATCCGGACCTTCAGCATCGGACTCTCGACGATCGTGCCGATGTTGAGGCGGTATTGCTGGGCGAAGCGGGGATGCGCGATCCTGAGACGCCCGTCGTCCATGGTCTTCAGGCGGGCGAACCGGTCGTAGGCGCGGAGCGCATAGCCGCCCGTCGCGGCCAGATCGACCACCCGGTCGAAATCCTGTCGCGAGAGAGACGCATAGGGGAGCGCCGTCGTCGTCTCGGCATAGAGGTCGGCCGGTTCGAACGGCCCGGCACACGCGATTCCGACCACGTGCTGCGCCAGCACGTCGAGCGCGCCTTTTCGCGACACGACCGCATCTTGCGCGCCCGCCTCCGCCGCCTCGAGCGCGGCG
>JBGSJD010000025.1:0-1833 GCA_041742195.1 Hyphomicrobiaceae bacterium | reverse complement strand
CCGCACAATGTCGGCGCCATGCTGCGCTCGGCGGCGGTGTTCGGGGCCAGCGGTCTGGTCATGACGCGACGTCATTCGCCGCCGCTCGGCGGCGTGCTCGCCAAGGCCGCGTCGGGCGGGCTCGAAGTGGTGCCGGTCGTGCTGGTTGCCAATCTGGCGCGGGCGCTCGATCAACTCGGCGAGGCGCATGTGCAGCGTCTGGGGCTCGACGGCGAGGCAAGCGAACTCATCGATGACGTCCGGCTCTCACGGCCGCTCGCCCTGGTGCTCGGGTCGGAAGGGCAGGGGCTCAGGCGGCTCACGCGGGAGAAGTGTGACGGGCTCGTGCGTATCGGTGCCGACGGCGCGCTTGGAAGTCTCAATGTTTCGAATGCGGCGGCCGTCGCGCTCTATGAAGCGAGCCGGCGAACCCGGGCTTCGGCTCGAGAATGAAAAAAGGCCGGAGAAACTCCGGCCTTTCTTGATTTCGGGTGATACCAGGCGTCAGTCGCAGTGGGTCGGGCGGTAGCACCGCACGTCGTCCTTGCAGCGATATTCGCCGTAGCGGTTATACCAGCAGCGCTGGCCGACGACCTCGCAACGACGACGGCCTTCGTAGCACGAGCGCGAGTAATAGCCGCGATCCCGCGAGGCCGCGTAGGCGCCGAGAACGCCGAGGCCGATAATCGTGCCGGCGATAGCGCCGGCAACGTGGCGGCCGCCGCGCCGGGCTTCGGCGTCGGTCGTGGTCGCGAATGTCGTGGCTGCGATCAGTGACGTCGCGAGGGCGACCGTCATGATTTTCTTGAGCATGGATCTCATCCTTCTGCTCGCCGCACTACCGCGGCTACCGTTGCAAGGTTCCGCAAGGCGCCCGCATGCCTTGATAGGCCCATTAAGCGATTGTCGCCTGAACCGAAGCTGAACGACAGAAATTTGGCCGTGTCGTGGCGTCCGGGATCAAGCCGATCCCGGACGCCAGAGACATCACCAATGCCAGCGGTGGATGTAGCCGTGATGGCGATGGTGCCACTTGCGGTGATGCCATTTCCGCGGATAGCCCCAGCTCTTGTAATAGCGGAAGCGCGGCGGCTGGGTGTTCCAGTGGTTGAGGTGAGCGCGGTTGCGCCACTTCACGTAGGACGCTTTCTTCCAGTAGTTCGAGCCGTAGTACGGGTAATACCCGCGCGGGCTATAACGGTAGGCGTAAGGATCGACCTTGTAGTGGTGCACGTAGCGCGGGCGATACACCCAATGCGTGACGTGATGCGTCTTGCCCCAGCCGTCGGGCTTGTCGCGATGGCCGAAGGCGTCGGCCGTGCCGGCCAGCGAAAAGACAGTGGCGACGAGCGCCAATGCCGCTGCAACGAAACTTCTCAATCTCATGGGGCGTCACTCCTTGGAGCAGGCGGACCTACAGAATGGCCGATCCGGGCCGGGCGGATTACGAGGCGTTGCTCGACAAAGCCCGAAAATGACTAACCGACTATGAATTCGGCCGCGGAAATTCCTCCGGACTGGAACCTTCTGTGGCGATGATTAATCGAATAATCACGGTCCGGACGTCAGATAGAGCCGTCAGTGGGGAAATCCCGGGCCGGCGCCGCCGATGCCTCGTGGCTCCCGAGAGAACCGGTTCATCAGTTCGTGAGCACGTCCGACAACCAGCAGCGGCCGACGGTCGACAGGGTCGAGTTCTCCGGCCCTGACCAGCTGGATCGTGTGCTCGTGCACCTACGCGAGGCGCGTGACCGCGCGCGATCGAAGGGCAAGCCCGGCCGGCCGGGCGCCGCCGTCGAGGAAAAACTGTCGTTCGACCGTGCGCCTGTCGCGCCGCCGGCCGAGCCGCAGGTC
>JBGSJD010000024.1:0-1694 GCA_041742195.1 Hyphomicrobiaceae bacterium | reverse complement strand
CTCGGCCCGCTCCCGCTCGCGGACTTCGGCGGCCTGCTTGACACGCCCCTCGTGAGCGCTGAGCGCCGCCTGCGCTTCGGCCCGGTGGGCGCCGTTCGGGTAGCGCCTCAAATAGAGTATGACATCGAGGTTATCGCCACTCTTGCGATAGGCCTCCCACAGCTCCCGTTCCTCGTCGCGCGGCGCCGCTTGGGGCTGTGGTGGACGGCAACCGGCGAAGCAGAAATCCCCGACCACCCCATCGTAGTAGGCCGGCGTTTGCGGATGACTGTTGCTGGCGGCCAGCAGGCTCACATCCTCGCGCACGCGCCGCGCCAGTTCCCCGAGCGTCAGCCCTTCGGCCGTCATCAGCGGCAGGAGCCGGCGCGTATAGACGGAGTTCTTCTCTTCGCCGTCGCCATCGAGCCGGTCGAGCGCCGTCTCCCCCGCCCCGGCCGAGTACATGATGAAGACCCCGTTCGGCGCTGCCTGCGCGCTGTTGAGCCCGCCGCGTCCCGGACCGAGATTGCGCCCGCCTTCTGGGAGGAACGGATTGTTGCGGCAGGCATCGAGAATGACGACGCTGAGCCCCGGCTTTCGCACCTTGAGGTCGATCATCATCTCCGCGAGACTGATCGCCTCGCGCCGTAGCTGCGAATCCCGCCCCCACTTGATCAGCGGAATATCGGCGGGCAGCAGGAAATTCTGCGTCTCGATCTCGACGCCGTGACCGGCGAAATAGACCGTCACCACGTCGTCTTTCTGGATCGTGTCGAGAAACTCCTGCCACCGGCCATTGAACCCCGCGCGGTCGAGGTTCCTCTCCATCGTGACCTTGAAGCCGAGCCGCGCGAGCGTCGCTGCGACCGCCTCGGCATCGTTCACGGCACGCTCGAGCTGGCCGGCTTTCGGCAGGTTGCGATAAGCGTCGACACCCACGACGAACGCCCGCCGCGTCTGGGCCGAGACAGCGTTGCTTGTCGCAATCGAGACCAATAAGACAGCGAGCGCAATAAGTCTGCGGATCGCCACGCGACACCCTCCTCGCCCGTGGTTTCGCCGACACTGGCCAACCCCGGCGCAAGACGCAATCCGCGACTGCCTCGGAGCGAGGTTCCTGCCCCGATCCGATCTCCCCTGTGGCAGCCGGGGCACGCCGCTTCGGTTTCGCGGGCCAAGTTACGCGGGTTTGCGCGCCCGGTCCGGATAGCTCACCGCCATGCCGTCGCGCACGTCGTTCTGGATGCCATACTGCGGGAACGGATAGCGGAACCCGTTCTTGGCGAGGCTCTCCATGCCACGGATCGCCTTCTCAAGCTGATCCGGCGGCATCGCCATCAGCATCTCGTCGTCGAGCACGCCGCCGTAGCGCCGCTCCGCGAAGCAGGGGATCGAGAGCGACGGCTCGCGCTTGGACAGCGCCCGGCCCCAGCTGTCGGCGCAGGCCGTTTCCCCGACCACGCCCCACTCGAACTTCTTGTAGCCGACGTATTGCATGCCGTTGATGAAATACATCATCGCGCCCGGCGTCGCGTAGAAGAGCGCGATGTCCGGCGGGTTGAGCCGACCTGCCGCCAGCGGCGACACGACGAGCGCCTCGTACTGTCCATCCGGCACGCAGGTGAGCGACGCCTGCCGCGCCGCGGCATCCTCGATCGTCCCGTGCCAGACGCCCGCCGTCGAACGCCCCGAGGCCCAGTCTGCCGTCTTGGAGT
>JBGSJD010000023.1:0-1634 GCA_041742195.1 Hyphomicrobiaceae bacterium | reverse complement strand
GCGGGTGCGCCAGCGGAAGGCTCGGCCTTCGCTGGCTCGGCCTCGGTGTTCGTCGTGCCGTCGCCGACGGGAGTTCCGGCAGCATCCGGCGGGAGCGCGTCGCGTGCCGGCTCGGGCTTCGGATCGTCGAATTCCGGCTCGGCACCCGGCTCGATCCGTTCGGTTCGGATTTCTGTTTTCGGCTCGGTCTCGTGCGGTTTGGTCGGAGCGGTCTGGATGGTCGGGAGATCCGGCTCGACGAGGACGGCGCGCTGCGGTTCGAGGATACGCGCCACGGCAACCGTCGCATTGTCCTGACGCTCGATCCGCAAGCTGCGCACGCTCTCGAGCAGCGTCGTCGAGACCTTCACGGCGCCGAGCGGATTGGAGGTGCCCACGATGCGGGCGATATCGTCGTCTTCGAGCGAGTTGAGGCCGTCGCTGGCCAGGATCAGGACGTCGCCTGGCTCGACCCGAAACCCTTTGGCCGGCAGGTCGACGATCTCGAGCTTGCGTCCGGTCAAGGCCGAGACCAGCACCGACTTGACGGCCCGCACCTCCGGGTCGTCGGCGCTGTACTGGCCCGATCGAACCATGAGGCCGGCCTGCGAATGGTCTTCGTTGAGCTTGGTCAGGGTGCCGTTGCGCCAGACGTAGAGATGGCTGTCGCCGACGCTGACCCAGTTCACCTCGCCGCGCGACACGACGGCCGCGACGGCCGTGCTGGCCATGCCGCGATGCCCATGCGAGGGATCGACGCCTTCGCCGATCCGTGCATTGGCCAGCTCCACCGTCTCCCTCAGCGCCTGCCGTCGCGTCTCGGGTCGGTCGAAAAGTCCCGCGAGGCCGGCCTGCCGGAACGTCTCGACGACGATGCGTGACGCGTCTGCGCCGCTTTCGTGTCCCCCGAGGCCATCGCCGAGCACCAGCAGGGCGCCACTCTTGAGCGGCACGGCCGCGGCCATATCCTGCTGTTGCGCCCGGGCGCCGATGTACTCTGCAGTCGCGAGTTCGAGGCGCATCATCGAAGGCCCGTTACGTGGCATGGCGCTGTGGAGGTCGGCAGGCGCGCGGCCCGCCGGAGGACTGGCTCGGAATGCATAGCTGAGCGACGCCTTTCGATGCAAACGCTGTGCAATCCCGTCATGTCCGGACCTGCTCCCAACGCTTCTGGATGCTGAGTGCCGCCGTCATCGCCAGACCGGCGAGAACCGCGAGCGTAATGCCCATCATCGGCAGAAAGACCGGATCCTTCTGCTGGGATCGCGTCGCCAACACCAGGAGCAGGGCTGCGATCCCGAGATGGACCAGCGCCAGGCCGAGCAGCGTGATCGGAACCCACCGCCCGAACTTCACGAGCACGAACAGGACGGCCACGCCGCCCATGAGGATCGTCATGGGCCACAGGAACAACGGCAGCCAGTAGATGGCGAGCGCGAGCGAGGACATGGCCGCTGCCGCAACGGCGACGTCGTGTCCGTTTCGCGTGTGCGCCCGCGTCACGGCGATGGTGCGCTCCAGGACTGCGCCGACGAGGCCCGCACAAGCGAGCATCGCGGCTGCGAGGCCTCCCGGATGTTCGATGCCGCCGACGGCCAGGAATGTGAACGCGGCCGCCGCCGCGACACCGATTGCCACGCCGGTCGCAATCCTCG
>JBGSJD010000022.1:0-4389 GCA_041742195.1 Hyphomicrobiaceae bacterium | reverse complement strand
GCCGGGTCGCCCTCAAACCGCGCGAGCGATGGTCCATTGCCGGGCAACCGGTGAAACGGCTCGACACGCCGCCAAAGGTGACGGGCGCGCAAGTCTACGGCTTCGACGTGCGCCTGCCCGGCATGGTGACGGCGCTGGTGCAGGATTGCCCGGTTACGGGCGGGCGGCTCGTGCGTTTCGATGCCACCAAGGCGCTGGCCGTGAAGGGCGTGCGTCAGGTCGTGCGGATCGACGATACGTCGCTCGCCGTGGTGGCGGACGGATTCTGGCCTGCCAAAACGGCGCTCGATCGGCTCGAGATCACGTGGGACTACGGACCCAACGCCGCCGTCGACAGCAGATCGATCGCGCGGTCGCTCGCGGAGGGGCTCGCTGCGGCCGAAGCGAATGACGGCAACTCGGCAGGCGACCCCGCAGGTGCGCTTTCCGGCGCGGCCAAGCGGATCGAGGCCACCTACAGCTACCCGTATCTCAACCATGCGCCGATGGAGCCGATGAACGCCACGGCGCTGGTGACGGCTGAGCGGTGCGAGGTCTGGTGCCCGACGCAGAACGGCGAAGCGGCGCTCGAAGCGGCGGCCAACGCGTCCGGTCTCCCGGCGGCGAAATGCGAGGTGCACAAGCTGCATCTCGGCGGCGGTTTCGGGCGGCGGCTGGCGCAGGATTACGTGACGCAGGCGGTACTCGTCGCCAGGCAGATGCCAGGGACGCCGGTCAAGCTCCTGTGGACGCGCGAGGAGGATATGGCGCGGGGCCGGTATCATCCCGCGATGCAGGCGCGTCTCGAGGGCGGGCTCGATGCCAATGGCCGGATCGCGGCGCTCTCGGTGCGTCTCGCGGGGCACTCGATCCTCGGGTTCGCCAAGGACCCGTTGGTGTTTCAAGGTCTCGCGGCGCGGGGCGAGCACCGCTTCGGCTATGCCGTGCCGAACCTCAAGATCGACTATGCGATGCGCAACTCGCACCTGAAGCCCGGCTTCTGGCGCGGCGTCAACATCAACCAGAATGCGATCTTCCTCGAGTGCTTCATCGACGAGCTCGCGCATGCGGCGGGGAAGGACCCGCTCGCGTTCCGGCTCGAGATGCTCGACGGCGATGCCCGGCGGCGGGCGGTGCTCGAAGCGGCTGCAACTCGGGCGGGTTGGGGGGCGCCACCGGCAGCCGGACGGCATCGGGGCATCGCGCAGGTGATGACGTTCGGCAGCTACGTGGCGGCCGTGGCGGAGCTATCGGTTTCGGACGACGGGCGGCGCGTGAAGCTGCACCGGATCGTCGCCGCCACCGACCCGGGGCATGTGGTCAATCCGGCGCAGGTCGAGCGGCAGGTTTCGGGATCGTTCGTCTATGGCCTCTCGGCGCTGTTCCTGCAGGCCTGTACGGTCGAGAAGGGCCGCGTGGTCGAGAGCAACTTCGACAGCTACGATTCCATCCGCCTCGCGCAGATGCCCGAGGTCGAGACGATCGTGATGCCGGCTGGCGGCAACGCACCCTGGGGTGGCGTCGGCGAGCCGACCATCGGCGTCGCTGCGCCCGCCGTGCTCAACGCCTATTTCGCAGCGACCGGCAAGCGGCTCCGCGACGTGCCGCTCAGCAAGGCCGGCGTGCGGCTGGTGTGAATGGCGCTCAGATCGTGCGGTAGCCGCCGTCGGCCATGACGATGGTGCCGGTGACGTACTGCGACATGTCCGAGGCGAGGAAGATCGCGGGGCCGACGATATCCTCGGGCTTGCCGGCGCGGCCGAGCGGGGTGTGTTCCAGGAAGATGCGCACGAGGTCCGGATTGCTGGCACGGGTCTGGGCGTTGAGCGGCGTTTCGATGAGGCCGGGGCCGATGGCGTTGCAGCGCACGCCGAACTTGCCGAGCTCGGCGGCCATGGCCTTGGTGAAGCCGAGCACGCCGTGCTTCGACGTCGTATAGGCAGCAGAGTTGGGCGTGCGCACATGCACGAACGACTGGATCGAGCCGATGTTGACGATGCGGCCGCTGGTCTTGCGCAACTGCGGCAGGAACGCGTGGGTGACGTTGAAGACACCCATGACGTTGATGGAGATGATGTCGTCCCAGTCCTTGAAGACGGCGGCGTCCTCGCCCGTGATCGGGTTGCGGCGGTTGATGCCTGCATTGTTCACGAGGATCGATACGGGGCCGACTTTCGCGGCCACGACGTCGGCGATGCTATGCGCGGCCTCGCGGTCGGTGACGTCCAGGGTGAAGACATCGGCCGTGCCGCCGGCTTCGGTGATCAGCCGCTGCGTCTCCTTGGCGCCTTCGGGATCGGCGTCGAGGATGACGATACGCGCGCCCTCGCGGGCGTAGCCCTCGGCGATGGCGCGGCCGATGCCGGAGCCCGCACCCGTGATGGCGGCGATGTGGTTCGTGAGAAGGGGCATGGGGTGGGGTCTCCGAAAGCTCTAGTGCCGGAAGTGATTTCGAGGAGGGCCTGCGAGGCGCGGAAGTGCGGACAACAATGTATTCAGTCTGCGTTCGCGGCCGAAGCTCGTGCCGGTGGCGCGAGCGGAGAGCCGGGATCGCCCGGGTGAGGTTTGGCACAACTTTGGCCACGCGACCCCGGCTCTGCGCAAGGCGACCTGACGGTCGCCCTGCTTCGGCCGGGGACGCAGTGGGGGCGGATCGCGGTTTGGGTTCAGCCCTTGCCCGTCGGGACCTTGTTGAAGGGGACGTCCTTGTCGACGCGCATGTCGGGTGGCATGCCGAGGACGCGCTCGGCGATGATGTTGCGCATGATCTCGTCCGAGCCGCCGGCGATGCGGGACGACGGCGAGGTCAGCAGCGTCTGATGGAAGAGCGCGGCCATGGGCGCGATTTCGGGGTCGGTCACCACGCCGCCTTGCTCGAGAAGATCCAGCGCCATGGCCGACATGTCCTGCAGCTTGCGGCCGGTGACGAGCTTGCCGATGGAGCTTTCCGGGCCCGGCGTGTCGCCGCGCGAGAGCGCCGTCATGGTGCGGAAGTGCGAATACTTGAGGCCACGGCTCGCCACGTACCAGTCGGCGATCCTCTCGCGGATGGCGGCGTTGCGGAGCGCTGGGCCGTCCTCGATCTCGATGCCGCGCGCAAGTTCGACGAACTCGTCGACGTCGACGCCCGCCCGGCCGCCGATGGTGTAGCGCTCGTTCATCAGGGTGGTGAGCGAGACCTTCCAGCCATCGCCGACCTTGCCGAGGCGCTGGCTATCCGGAATGCGGACGTTGTCGAAGAACACCTCGTTGAAGTGCGAGGCGCCGGAGATCTGCTTGATGCCGCGAACCTCGACGCCCGGCGAGCGCATGTCGAGGAAGAAGTAGGTGAGGCCCTTGTGCTTTGGGGCATCGAAATCGGAGCGCGTGACGATGACGCCGTACTGGCAATAGTGCGCGCCGGAGGTCCAGATCTTCTGGCCGTTGATGATCCAGTCGTCGCCGTCGCGGACAGCACTCGTGCGCAGCGCCGCCAGATCGGAGCCGCCGGCCGGCTCGGAGAAGAGCTGGCACCAGACCTCCTCGCCGCGCAGCGCCTTCACGGCGTAGCGGTCGCGGACGTCCTGGCTGCCCCACGTGCAGACGGTCGGAATGCACATGCCGAGGCCGATGTCGTAGATGCCGCGCGGCACGGAGAACTGGGCTTCCTCCTGATCGTAGATCACCTGCTGGATGGCGGTGCCGCCCTGGCCGCCCCATTCCTTCGGCCACGTGATGCCGGCGAAGCCTGCCTCGTACTTCTTCGTCTGCCATTCGAGCGCTTCGCGGAGGATGCCCTCGTCGGCCTGGGCGGCGCGATAGAGCATGCCTTTGCCGGTACGGGGCTTGGCGTTCTTCTGCAGGAAGTTCCGGGCGCGGGCGCGGAACTCGGCTTCTTCCTTGGTGTCCTCGAAATCCATGGTCGGCTCCTTCGAGCGAATGGGGTGGGGCGGGCGCGCGCGGGTCGCGCTGCGTCCCGGATCAGGCGGGGGCGTTGGCGTTCTCGAGTTCGGTGACGAGGCGGTCCTTCCACAGGCGCGCCGAGCCGTTGGCCACCGCCAGCAGCTTCGAGCGGCGATAGAAGAGATGGCAGTCGAAGGCCCACGTGTAGCCCATGCCGCCGTGCACCTGGATGTTCTCCTTGGACGCGAAATGGAAGGCCTCGGTGGCGGAGACGCGCGCGGTCGCGGCGGCGAGCGCCAGTTGCGGCGCGTTCTTCGAGAGGGCCCAAGCGCCGTAGTAAGCATTGGAGCGGGCCAGCTCGATCGCGACGTACATGTCGGCGAGCTTGTGCTTGATGGCCTGGAACGAGCCGATGGGCCGGCCGAAGGCATAGCGCTCGAGGGCGTAGTCCTTCGCCATCTCGAGACAGCGCTGGGCGCCGCCGACCTGCTCGAAGGCAAGAAGGATCGCGGCGCGCTGCTCGATGGC
>JBGSJD010000021.1:0-4483 GCA_041742195.1 Hyphomicrobiaceae bacterium | reverse complement strand
AGCAGGGTCGCGCCGGCGCCGATCTCGATGTCGTCGGAGTGGGCGCCGATGCAAAGCACCCGCAGCCGCTCTCCCGGGATGGCGAGCGCCAGCGGCTTCATCGCGTCGCCCCGCGCGCGGCATCGACGAGCCACGGGGTGTGTCCGCGATCCACCAGCTCCTCGAGGTGCTGGCGATCCTTCAGCGTATCCATGGCGCACCAGAAGCCTTCGTGGCGGTAGGCCATCAGGCGGTCCTCGGCGATCAGGCGCGAGAAGGGCTCGGCAACGAGTTCCTCGCCGTCCCGCATGTAGTCGAAGATCTCGGGGCGCAGGACGAAGAAGCCGCCGTTGATCCAGAGGTTCGCTTCGGTGGCGCTCTTGAAGCTCGCAAGGCGCCCGCCGTCGTCGATGTTGATCAGGTGCATGCTCATCGTCGGCCGGACGGCGAGGAAGCAGGCGAGCTTGTCGCTCCGGCGGAAGGTCTCGATCATGTGCTCGAGGTTCACGTCCGAGAGGCCGTCGGCGTAGTTGGCGAGAAACATCTCCTCGCCCGCGACGTGGTCACGGACCGCCATGAGGCGGCCGCCGATGTTGCGCGAGATGCCGGTGTCGATCAGCGCGACGCGCCAATCCTCGCGGGTGTCGCCGATGATCTCGACGTTGCGGCCGAAGCCCGAGACCACGCAATCGGCGAAGGTCTGGGGGCGGCCGGAGAGGAAGAAGTCCTTGATCACCGACGCCTTGTAGCCGAGGCACAGGACGAAGTCCTTGTGGCCGTAGCCGGCATAGTAGCTCATCAGGTGCCAGAGGATCGGCTGGTGGCCGACAGGGATCATGGGCTTCGGCACGGCATCGGAATACTCGCGGATGCGCATGCCCTGGCCACCGCAGAACAGAACCGTCTTCATGCCGGCTTCACCTCGCTCGGGGCCACGATCTCGGGTTTCGGAACGGGCACGATGAACTTGCCGCCCCAGTCCGCGATATGGGCCAACTGGTGCATGATTTCGGTCTTCAGGTTCCACGGCAGGATCAGCACGTAGTCGGGCCGCGCGGCATCGAGAGCCTCAGGGGCATGGATCGGCACGTGCATGCCGGGCGTGAAGCGGCCGTGCTTGTAGGGATTGCGATCGACCGTGAAGTCGAGGAAATCGGGGCCGATGCCGCAATAGTTGAGCAGCGTGTTGCCCTTGCCTGGCGCGCCATAGCCGCAGATGCGCTTGCCTTGCCGCTTGAGGCCGATGAGGAGGTCGAGCAGATCACGCTTCAACGCCCGCACCTCGGCATCGAAGCCGGTGTAGGTCTCGATGCTTCGGAAACCACGTGCCTCCTCCGCCGCCAGGACGCGACCGACCGCGGGGGCAACGGGATGGCTGCTGCTCTCGTGGGCGAGGAAGACGCGGAGCGAACCGCCGTGCGTCGGCAGTTCCTCGACGTCGATCAGGCGCAGGCCGTGGCGGGCGGCGAGGCGCTCAACCGAGACGAGCGAGAAGTAGGAGAAATGCTCGTGATAGATGGTGTCGAACTGGCGCTCGTCGATGAGGCGCGCCAGGTGAGGGAACTCCAGCGTCACCACGCCTTCGGGTGCCAGGATCATCGGCATGCCGGCGACGAAGTCGTTGAGGTCGGGCACCTGAGCGAGCACATTGTTGCCGGCGATCAGGTCGGCGCGGCGGCCCTCGGCGGCGAGCTTCGCAGCCAACTTCGTGCCGAAGAAATCGATCACGGTCGGGACGCCCTTCTCGGTCGCGGCCGCGGCCACGTTGGCGGCCGGCTCGATGCCTAGAACAGGGATGCCCTTCGGCAGGAAATGCTGCAGCAGGTAGCCGTCGTTCGACGCGAGTTCTACGACGAGGCTGTCACGGCCGAGGCCGAAGCGGCGCTCCACCGTATCGCAATAGGCCTTGGCGTGGGCGACCCAGCTCGTCGAGTAGGACGAGAAATAGGCGTAGTCGTCGAAGATGTGCTCGGGCGCCACGTACTCGCGGAGCTGCACCAGGAAGCACGAGGCACACACCATCACGCGCAGCGGATAGTAGGGCTCCATGCGATCGAGACGATCGGCCGGCAGGAAGCTCTCACAGAGCGGCGACATGCCGAGATCGCAGAAGGTGTGATGAAGGCCCGCGCCGCAGAGACGGCAGGGCTGCGGCTCGCTGACAGCTGGTGCGGACTTCGGGGCGTCAGGCATGGACGGACGTTCCATTGGTGAGGTCGGCGCCGATGCGTCGGCCGATGCGTGAAATGATGTCGGCGTCGACCGCCGGATCGAACTTGCGGGCGAAGAGGGCGCCCGACTGCTCCATCGCGGGCCAGTGCGCTTGCGTCAGCACGACCGGGTTCGGCGACGTCCCTTCCCACAGAATGTAGCGCTTCATGTCCGGGACGAGCCGGCCGGCGATAGGGCTGTCGGACAGAATCGTCTGGAAGGCCAGCTCGTCCGGAAACTGGGCGTAGCGGAGGTAGCGCTGGATCTCCTGCGAGCGTGGGTCGTGGGCCACATAGGCGCACGCCTCGCGGCTCAACATCACCCAGAAGGCTCCGAAGCGCATGCGAAACGAGCGCCCGCCAATTCGGGGGATGTGCGTGTTGCGCGGTTTGCCGGCGATCTCGATGTGGAAGGTCGAAAATCGATAGGAGAGATCGGGACGCTCGGTCTCGACGTCGATCAGCTCGAGGAAACTCCGATCGCGATGCGCGAAGAGGAACTCCTCGATTTCAGCGAGCGGCTTCAGCGGGAGGCACTGGCCGCTCAGATTGATCAGATGGGACCAGTCGTCGGCCCATTCGCACATGGCGCGGATGGCGCGCATCTGGACGCGCAGGATGCTGCTGCTGCCCCAGACGATCGGATCGCTGTCGAGGAAGCGGGCCGTCGTTACTCCGGCTGATTCGAGGCCGGCGGCGATCTCGGCGCGGAATGCGGCGCCTGAATTGGCGTTGCAGTGAATGAGACAGTAATTGCCGCCCGCGCATACGGCGGTCGCGAGGCGCACGACCTGCATCGGCGCCTTGTGGACGATCAATGTGAAAGCCAGCTTCATGGTGGACCTGATCGCATCCTGGTCGTCCCGTCCCGATCCAAGCCGATTACCACGGAAGCCGGGTGCGAGCCCGGAAGAAGCCGCCCGTCGGGCCGTCGTCGGGCAACGTCGCCAGCCAGAGCGCGGTGTCCGCCCCTTCGGCTGCCGACAAGGGCGCGTTCGAGCCCCCCATCTCCGTCCGGATCCAGCCCGGACACATGGCGTTGACCTTGATGTTGTCGCCCTGGAATTCGGCGGCGGTGACGCGCGTCAACGAATTGAGTGCCGTCTTGGTGATGCGGTACGAGGGCACACCGGGGCGCAACTCCTCGAGCTGGCCCGCCCGGGACGACACGTTGACGATGCGGCCATAGCCGCGCCGGCGCATGGCGGGAAGGACGGCCTGCATCATGAGCAGCGGCCCCAGAGTGTTGGTCCGGAACGATGCCCAGAGGCGTTCGGGCGGAAGGTCGAGAATGCTCGCCGTCTGCGCGTCCGGCCCGTCGAGCAGGACGCCCGCGTTGTTGACCAGGATGTCGATCGATGCATGACGCGAGGTAACCTCGGCTACGGCGGTGGCCACGGACTGCGGATCGTCGACATCCAGGGCCACACTGCTCACCGGCAGGCCTTCGCTTGCCAGCACGGCTGCCGCCACATGACCCTTTGCCGGGTCCCGTGTGCCAATAACGACCACGAGACCGACCCGCGCGAGACCTTTTGCAATTTCGAGACCGAGGCCGCGACCGGCCCCCGTCACCAAGGCGACACGCGGTGTTTCACGGCTGGCCGGCATGGGCTCCCAGAGGTCCTCTCCACAGCGCGGGGCGGAGCTGCCTGTCGGGTGCGGCGCGGGCAATCGACAGGCTCCGGCTAACCCTGCGCACTCCTGGCGCGTTGCCACAGTCTATAGCCCTGACCTACACCAGCTGTCTCGAAGGGTCGGCGATGCTCATTAATCGGATGCTGCGGCCACCCCCCAAGACCCCGTGCTCCCGGCCGGAGCAGCCAGATGCCAGGCGAATTCCATGGCGATCGTCATCGTTACCGGAAGCCTGACGCCCTACACCTCCCGCGCCTATGACGCGTTCGCGGAGCGGTGCCGGGAAGAGTTGCATGTCTATACCTGCGCCCGGATCGAGCCACACCGGGCCTGGGAGATCGCGCCGCCGCGGCACTTTCAGCACACGCTGTTGCCGGGGCTGCGCTGGCATCGCGACTACACGAGCCATCTCTATGCCAACCCCGGCGTCCTGCCGCGCCTGATGCGGCTGAAGCCCGAGGCGATCGCCGTGGCGGCATTCTCGCCGACGATGGCGCTGGCCACCGCCTACGCGCGGAGCACCGGGACCCCCTACGGAATTGCCACCGACGGGACGCTCGAGACCGATCCGGGCGCATCGTCCGCCCCGCACCGGATGATGCGTCGGAACATGGTCCCTGCGGCGCGGTTCGGCATCTGCGCCAGCCCGGCGAGCG
>JBGSJD010000020.1:0-6563 GCA_041742195.1 Hyphomicrobiaceae bacterium | reverse complement strand
GGGCCGGAAAAACAATCGGGGCAGAGCCTTCCGGCTTTGCCCCTGAGCTTTCGATCATAGATCGTCGACAATCTATCTTTATTTCAAGCCTGATCCCTTACCCGGTACGGCGACGCGGCGGGCCACACGTGCATTGCCGTGGCCGGCCCCGTCGAGACCGTTCTGACGCTGGAGACCGGCCACGGTGACCGGGTCGCCAACATGCGCGCCTTCGCGATGAAGGCGCTCGAGACGATTGCTGAAACGCTCGCCCGGGCCGGCAAGGGCGGCTGACGCCCCGCCGCCCGACGATCGCGAGGTTCAGCCGATTCGGCTGACCTCGGTCTCCTTGCAGGTGATGAACTCGAGCAGCGCCGGCTGGCCCTTCTTCGTCGCCTCGATGCCGCGCTTGATTGCGGCGACGATGTCGCCCGGCTGCTCGATCCGCTCGCCGTAGCCGCCGAACGCCCGCGCCATGGCGGCGTAGTCGCCCGAGATGTCGGTCGAGCGATACTTCTCCGTCGACACCGGCATCACCTTGAGCTCGATCGCCATCGAGAAGTTGTTGAGCAGGATCGAGAGGATCGGAATGCGCTCGCGCACCGCCGTCTCGAAGTCCATGCCCGTGAACCCGATCGCCGCATCGCCCCACACGTTGATGCAGAGCTTGTCCGGCTTCGCGAGTTTCGCGCCCATGGCGAAGCCGAGACCCGCGCCGAGCTGTGTGGTCTTGCCCCAGCCGATGTAGGAGAGCGGCGTCGTCGACTTCCAGAACGGCGAGAGCTGGTCACGCGGGCTGCCGGCGTCGTGCGTGATGATCGTGTTGTCGATGTCGACGGTCTTCTGCAGCTCCCAGAGCACCCGATAGGGATTGAGCGGCGCGTCGTTCGACGTGAGCTTCGGCATCCATTTCGCCATCCACGGCTCGTTGACGGCCTTGATCTCCGCGGCGACGGACTTGGCGTCCTTCGGGCTCTTGCCGTGCAGCTTGATCACCTCGTCGAGCAGCGCCCGGAGCACGATCCGCGCGTCACCGACGATGCCGAGCGAGACCGGCACGTCCTTGTTGATGTCCGCCGGATCGAGCGTCGCATGGATGATGTTGGCGCCCGCGGGCATCTTGACGCCGAAGTTGGTCTCGGAGAGCGAGCAGCCGATGCCGAGGATGAGATCGGACTTGTCGAGGAACGTGCGCACGCTCTGCGGGATGGCGAGGCCACCCGAGCCGAGCGACAGCGGATGGTGCTCGTTGAAGGCGCTCTTGCCCTCGAGGCTCGTCGTCACCGGAATGGCGAGCAGCTCGGCCAGTTCCTTCAGTTCGCCCCAGGCTTCCGCCCAATGCACGCCCTGCCCGGCATAGATGACGGGGCGCTTGGCTGCGACGAGTTGCTTCGCCGCCTCGCGCACGGCCTCCATGTCGGTTCCGGTGCGGATGATGGACGGCGACACGTAGCTGTCCGGATCGCACTCCTCACCCCACAGGTCCGTCGGGATCTCGACCAGCACCGGCCCGCCGCGTCCCGAGCGCAGCTGCTGGAACGCGCGCCGCATGATGTTCGGGATTTCCTTGGCGCTGGTGATCGGCTCGGCCGACTTGGTGATCGAGCGCATCGACACGGACGCATTGTAGTTCCGCTCGACCCAGGCGATCCGGCGGGCATAACCCATCGGCAGCACGAGGATCGGGATCGACTCGCTATAGGCCTGCGCCACGCCACCATAGGCGTTTTCGGTGCCCGGCCCGTGCTGCATGGCGAAGACGCCGATCTTCTTGCCCGACGTGACGCGGCTCACCGCGTCGGCCATGTGCAGCCCGATGCGCTCCTGCCGGACGATGATCGGGCGGACGTCGATCTTCGCGGCGTGCTCGAGGATGTGGTTGACGGGATAGCCGATCACCCACTCGACGCCCTCGCGCTTCAGGATGTGCGAGATGGCATCGCCGACTTTCATCATGGCCATGGAAACGTCTCCTCAGGAATTGTTCGGCCGACAGGGTTGCAGGTTTCGACAAGGGAGGGAAGCCGCGCGGTGGCAACATCGCCATGCCCGGTCACGCGGGACTTGCCACGCGCCCGCCGCTGTGATGTCCCCTATTTTCTGCAACAAAGGGGTGATCGACGGCATGGCGACACGATTGGGCTTCATCGGCCTCGGCATCATGGGCGAGCGACTGTTGCGCGCGGCCCTCGCCCACGACAAGAGCACCATGGTCGTCTCGGGAGTGTTCGACCCGAGCCCTGCAGCTGCCGGCAAGCTGGCATCCCTGGCGCCCGACGTGCCGGCGTTCGGGTCGGCAGACGAGGTCATCCGGGCCTCCGACTGCCTGCACATCGCCTCGCCGCCTTCGAGCCACCTCGAGTACCTCCGCCGATGCCACGCGGCGGGCAAGGCGGCACTCTGCGAGAAGCCCCTCGCGACTGATGTCGCGGCAGCTACAGCAACCGTTTCGGCGCTGGTATCCGGCGGGATGCGCGCTGCCGTCAATTTCCCGTTCGCGTCCTTCTTCGCCGGCGACTACCTCCGCCAATGGCTCGCCGAGGGCGTGATCGGCACACCGGAGCGCCTCGACATCGAGCTCGCCTTCGCCACGTGGCCACGCTCCTGGCAGATGGCGGCCTCCTCCTGGCTCGACGGCCGGGACGAAGGCGGCTTCACGCGCGAGGTGGGCTCGCACTTCCTCTTCCTGTCGCGCCGCTTCTTCGGTCCTCTCGCTCTTCATTCCGCGCGGTGCGGCTATCCCGAGCCCGGCCGAAGCGAGCGCGCCATCGAGGCCGAGCTGCACGCAGGCCAGATGCCCGTCACACTCGTCGGCGGCGTCGGCACCACGCCGAAAGACGACCACAACACCTGGATGCTGACCGGCAGCAAGGGGCGCATCCGTCTGCGCGACTGGTCGTTCGCCGAGCGCGAGGTCGAGGGCACCTGGCAGGCCCCGACCGATGCTGTGCCGAATGAGAAGGCCCGCCCCATGATCCTGAAACGGCAACTCGACAAGGTTGATGCCATGACGCGCGGCGCGCAGCACAACCTCGCCACCCTCGAAGAGGCCCTGGAGGTGCAGGGCGTTGTCGAGCGCATCCTGAAGGCAGGCTGAGCCTTACGGCATCACGAGCCGCCGCGTCCCGATGGTCGGCGAGGCTCCCTGGCGCAGAGTCACCTCGCACGAGATCGACACCCTGAGGGGCAGCCGACTGATCGGGCATCGCAACGGTCGCGGCAGCATCCATCTGAGCGAAACCGCCGGCACTCTCGGGAGCGGGGCAGGCGGGCTGGGCATCTGGAACGCTACCATCGGCCAGTCGAGCGCGCTGTTCCAGATCGAGCGGGCAAAGGATGTCATGGCCCTGCTACGGCGGAAGCACGACCGCCAATAGGCCTGGCTCGAGCGTTGCGACGACTGACGGTCCCGACGCGAAGGTCCGACGGGCACGCAACATTGCCGGCTGACATCAAGCACGGCCCACATGTAGGGTGGGCGCATGACCAAACCGGTGACACCACTCCTCACCGTCGACTGTGTCGTGCTCGACGGCGAAGGCCGCGTGCTGCTCATTCGGCGTGGCCGGCCGCCCTTTGCAGGCGCTTATGCCTTTCCCGGCGGCTTCGTCGACGTGGGCGAGACAGTGGAGAACGCGGCGCGGCGTGAACTCATGGAGGAGACCGGCGTCAAGGCCGGCAAGCTCGCACTCGTCGGTGTCTACTCGGACCCGTCCCGCGATCCTCGCGGCCACACGGTGTCGGTGGTCTTCCTGACGCGCCCCAGATCCGGCAAGGCCAAGGCCAAGGCCGGAGACGATGCGGCGGCGGTCGAGTGGGTGACGCCCGGACCCCGTCTCGCGATGGCCTTCGACCATCGCGCCATCCTGCGCGATGCCTTGCGCATCGCTGCGGCCGGACAGCGCCGCTGATCGCAGCCAAGCCCCTCGCCTCCGTGCGTTCTTGGTGCCACCATGGCGACAGCAATGGCCGCGACTGAGAGCTGCCGGCAGGAGGAGTACACATGGATCTGGGTCTCAAGGGCAAGACGGTGTTGGTGACGGGGGGCTCGAAAGGCATTGGCGCGGCATGCGGCCACGCCTTCGCCGCCGAGGGCGCGAACGTGGTGCTCGTTTCGCGGAGCGCCGACGCGCTGAAGGCGACCGCCGACGAGATTCGCTCGCGGCATCAGGTGGCGGTCGAGACCCACGCCGCCGATCTCGCGGACGCCGCCGCGCGTGCGGAAACGATGAAGAAATTTCCCGACATCGACGTGCTGGTCAACAACGCTGGCGCCATCCCGGGCGGCAGCATCATGGACCTCACCATGGAGCGCTGGATCGAAAGCTGGCAGCTCAAGGTGTTCGGCTACATCCACATGACCAAGATGGCGCTGGAGCACATGAAGCCGAAGAAGGCCGGCACCATCGTCAACATCATCGGCATGGCTGGGCCGGCGCCGCGCTGGGACTACGTCTGCGGCTCGACCGGCAACGCCGGCCTCAACGCCTTCACGAAGGCGGTCGGCTCGCGCTCGGTGGATTTCGGCGTGCGCGTCTTTGGCATCAATCCGGCGGCGACCCGCACCGACCGCATCATGACCCTGTCCCGCGCCCGGGCGAAGACATCCTTCGGCGACGAGAACCGCTGGGAGGAGACGCTCGGCGATCTGCCGTTCGGCCGCCTGAAGGAGCCCGACGAGGTCGCGGCCCTGTCGGTCATGCTCTGCGCGCCGCAGGTCGCCTATCTCTCCGGCACCATGATCGACATGGACGGCGGCGGCATGTTCCGGAAGTGAGCCGGGAGCGGGCACGGCCCGGAACGAGAACGGCCCCGGAAACACCGGGGCCGTTGCCATGTCGCAATATGACGACGACAGGGCGCTCAGGTCGTCTCGACGAGATCGGCCCGCCGCTTGCCGATCTGATCGGCCTTCCAGCTTGGGATCTTGAATTCCCAGCCCTTGGCCTTGGCGTTGATCTGATCGGCCTTGGCCTTGGCATCTCCTTCGCCGCTGGCCGAGAGTGAAAGCCAGCTTGCGTTGCCGTCTTTCCGGAGATGGAACGTCACGGCAGGGCCGCCCGCGGCCTCGACCTTGATCACCTGGACGCCATCGCCCGTCGGCGGCGAGGCGAGCTTGCGCACGTCCTCGAGCCCGATCGATCCGAATGCCTCGACGATGCCGTCGACGCCCGCGCCTTGCTTCAGCTTCTGACCGTCGGCGAGGTTCGAGATCTTGAACTTTTCCGGACGTCCGGCAGATGGAGCGGGTGGCTTGCCGGGCTCGGCCGGGGGCGGCGGTGGCGCCTTCTCGATGATCAGCGCCGTCTCGCCGGGGTTCTCTATGGTCACCTTGGCGATCTTGTCGGCTTCGAGCGCGAACACATTGGTATCGACCCAGTCCTTGATGTCGACCGTGACCTTCGGATCACCGGTCGCGAGCCAGCTCTGCGTCTCGCTGGCCTTGCGCACGTAAATGCCGCCCCGCCCCGAGCCGAACGCGTCGAAGCGGGTCTTGCCGACCACGATGTCCGCGAGCGCCCGCCCATTGCCGTCGAGCACGCGAACGCCACGCGACTTGGCGTCCTTGTCGCTCGGCGCTTCCAGTTCGAGGAGCCCGAGCTTGTCCTTGACGCTCGTCCTCGGCTCGACGAGCTGCGCCTGCGCGAGTGCCACGAGAAGTGTCCGCACGGCCTCCGTCTTTGCCGGGTAGCTGCCGCGATCCTTGATCTGCCAAGATGGCCCGGCGCGCTCTACGACGATCTTCTGCGCCCCTTGCGTGATCTCGATCGTTCCGACGCTGTTGATGCCGCTGGCGAGCTCCGGCAGGAAGGCCCTGCCTTCGACGCGGCCAGCCGACCAGGTGTTGGAAGCAACGTACACGCCGACGGTCAGCAGCATGGAGGCGACGGTCGCCGCGGCGAGGGTGACGAACTGGTGAGGCTTGATCACTGGAATTCTCCTTCAGCCCATGCTCACCGGGACGTGCCGCTGCGCCGGCGGCGCAGCAGACCAAACCCGAGCCCGCCCAAGCCGATCAGCAGGGGCACGGCGCCGATATTGAGGAACTTGAGCCAGGTATCGAGGCGATCGATGTCCCGGCGCAACGCCGCCTTCACGTCGCGCAGCTCGCGCCTGACGGAGATCATCTCGCTCCGGAACGCGTCGATCTCGGCACGCTCGGCATCGGACAGGACGACCGTTTGCGCCGCCGCGCCCTCCGCGCCGCGCGTTTCGACCCGGGCGAGCTTCTGCTGCAGGTCCTGCAGCTTGGCGATGAGGCCCTGTTCCTTCAGCCGGAACTGCTGCTCGGACCGGCGCCGGATGTCATTGACGAGATTGAACGGACGCTCGACCACGCCGCGCCCCCTGAGGTCGGCGAGCGCCTCGCCACCCGAAAGGCTCTCGAGCGCGTTGACGACGAAGCTCGCGTTGTCGGAGCGGGGAATGGCCATCTGCTGCCCGAGGAAATCGCGCACCTCGACCCAGAAGTGATCGGCCAGCATGTCCGCATCCGCCACCACGACCGCATTGACGCGTCCCGCTGCCACGTGCGGCTTCGCGGGGGCGTCGGCCTTGGCCGGCTCGGCAGCCTTGGCGGCGTC
>JBGSJD010000019.1:0-5569 GCA_041742195.1 Hyphomicrobiaceae bacterium | reverse complement strand
CAGGCTGATCGACGCCGACGAAGCCGCCGCGCGCCTGCGCTGCGCGGTCGAAGCCCGTGGCACAGACGATCTGCTGATCATCGGCCGCACCGATGCCATGCCCGCCGCCGGCCCCGAGGAGGCCATTCGCCGCGCACATCTTTATCAGCAGACGGGGGTGGATCTCGTCTTCGTCGACGGCATCAAGACCATTCGCGAGGTCGAGGCCGTCGCCAAGGGCGTGCCGGGCCCGAAGGTCGTCTCCATCGTCGACGGCAACGAAACGGTGAAATTGACGGCGCGCGACCTCGAGGGAATGGGATTTCAGGTCGTGCTCTACGCCGTGACCGCCCTGTTCGCCGCCATCAAGAGCATCGATGCGGCGCTCGCGCACCTCAAGGCCACGGGAACGCCAGATGGCGCCTCCGGGGCCACCTACGCCGACCTCTGTGCGATCGTGGACCTGCCCTGGCACCAGCGTCTCGATGAGCAATTCGGGCGGGGGTGATGTTGAACGATGAGCAGAATCGGGAATTGATGTTCCGGAGCGAAAGAGTTGTTTCGATCGACGGCTTGCCTTCCAGAACTCGGTGCATCCGTATGATCGGCCTCGGCATCGCGAACGGCACCGCCCATTGCATCTCTTGAGCGGAGGGTGTCGGAATTGGGACTGGCCGCCCGTTCCGTCGCATCGCAGCATGTTTGGAGAAGGTATGGAAGCTTACGGCAGCAGGACTGATCTGCAGCGACCGGCCACCGGCGGTCACCACAAGGTGGCGATGGTCGAGTTGTTTTTCGATCTGGTCTTCGTCTTTGCGATCACGCAGCTCGCACACGCGCTGCTGGCCGACGTCTCGATCGCGAATGCAGTCAGGATCGGCCTGCTGCTGCTCGCTGTCTGGTGGGCGTGGATCTACACGTCGTGGGTAACGAACTGGCTCGATCCCGAGACGACGCCGGTCCGCATGATGCTGTTCGGATTGATGATATTGGGCCTCTTCATGTCGGCCGCCACTCCGCGCGCATACTCGGATCGAGGGCTTGCGTTCGCTCTGGCCTTTGTCGCCATCCAGGTTGGCCGCTCAATGTTTGCCTGCTGGGCCTTGCGTCACCATAGCGAAGGCAACTACCGCAATTTCGCGCGTATCAGCACTTGGCTGACGGTGTCTGGCGCTTTCTGGATTTGCGGCGCGTTTCTCCATGGCGACGCGCGTCTCATCATATGGAGTGTGGCGCTGGCCATCGAGTACGCGGGGCCGGCTTCGGGCTTTTGGACGCCCCATCTCGGTCGCTCGTCGACGGCGGACTGGAACGTCGAGCCCGCCCACATGGCCGAGCGCTGTGGCCTGTTCGTCATTATCGCTCTCGGTGAATCCATTCTGGTTTCCGGTGCGACGTTCGCGTCTGTCGAATGGAAGGCCACGACGGTCCTGGCGTTCCTGATCGTCATCGTCAGCACGATTGCGATGTGGTGGATCTATTTCAATATCGGTGCAGAAGAGGCCGTCGAACGCTTCTCGAATTCCGACGATCGGGGTGGCATGGCCCGGCTCGGCTACACCTATCTTCATTTGCCGATCATCGCGGGGATCGTCGTTGTGGCCGTTTCTGATGAGCTGGTTCTGGCCCATCCGTATGGCCCCACCGACACCAGGACGGCCGCCACGCTCATCGGCGGCCCGATGCTGTTCATTCTCGGCAACCTCTTGTTCAAGCGCGCGACCGCCGGGCGTTGGCCGTTGTCGCATATCATTGGGATCGCCCTTCTTTTTCTTCTCGTCCCGCTGACGGCGTGGTTGTGGCCGCTCGGCGTGGGTGCGTTGTCCGCGGCGGTTCTGGTTCTCGTCGCGACGTGGGAGACATTCTCGCTGCAGTCTGATCATCCGGCATCTCGGATGAATGAAGGAGAAGCTTGATGCACACGTTGCGAATGGTCATTGGCGGCTTGGTCCTGCTGGGCATCTTCCTGGGCGCAGCCAAGATACTCGGCAGCCCGTCCTGGTCGATGCAGCGCGCGGCGCAAGTTTTCTTTCCAGTCTGGTTCGTCGCGGCGATCGGCAACATGCTCGTCGGCATGTTCAGCGCCGGCATTCCCTTCCTGACCGAACTGCTTGTGCTCGTCGTCGTGTTCGGTGTGCCGGCGGCGGCCGCATGGTACGTCGGCCAGAACACATGACGGCCGGATCTCGATGTGGGGAGAATGGACCGATGCTCGCGCGCCGCGCAATTGTCCTGATGATGCTGGCCTCGTCGGTCGCGCCAGGCATAGCCTTGAGCCAAACCGCCGCCGGTCCTGGATCGCCGGCTGGCGTCGTGCGGACATTGCTCGACGCGATGGCGGCGAACGACGCCGCGGGCATCCGCAGCGCCTTTGCGCCTGAAGCCTCCCAGGCCTATGGCGACGGCGCGCCGAAATCCGGTGAAGCGTTCGCGCGCTGGCTCCAGAGCGACATCATCGACCGGCATGGTCGCGTCGAGGAGCCTCGTCTGACAGAGAACGGCGCCGAAGTGATCGTCACCGGGCGCTACCGCAACAACGCCGGCTATGCCAGCGCCGCCAATTTTCTGTTCCAGGTGACCAACGGCCGGATCGTGAGCTGGCGCATGCGATACTGAGCGGACGGAGCCGGGTCTCCGTCAGGTCCCGAACACGACCTGATGCATGATCCGTCCGGGAAGCAGCGTGAACGCGCCGGCGATCACCAGCGCGCCGAGGAACATGCCGATCATATGGAAGCGATGGCGACGGACGTGCCCGCGCCGCGCCGCAATCACCGCGAGCGGCAGCGTCGCCAGCACGTAGATCGACAGCAAATGGATCCAGCTGAAGCCGTACCATTGCTTGAGATCCTGGATCCAGAAGGACGAAATCGCGACGACCGCCATCGCCGTCACCCAGAGGTACCCGAGCGTACGGTGCCCGATCGTGCCCTTTGGACCGACGAGTTGCCAGACGCCGACGAGAAAAGCCGCGATCGCTGCGGCCGCATGAAGCTGAATGGCGAGCGAAGACGAGAGGAGTGGCGTCAGGGTCATGCGCGTAGCTTGTTCCTGGTCGACTTGGCATCGAAATGGATGCACCCCGGAGCCGGAACTCCGAGGTACTTTTTGTCGCCGGGCGATATGACCAACAGATGGCACGCTTACGCGCCCGCCAGCACCGCCTTCACTTCGCTGGGCGTGTCGAAGTCCTCGGGAATGCCCGCGAGCCCCATCCGCTGCATCCAGCGCCCGAGCGCCGGCGATGCCGTGATCACGGCGAACGGGATGGCGAGCAGATACCCGGCCGTCAGCGGCAGGCTCCACCAGAACGCGGTGGGCGAGACCCAGTAGAGCAGGCTGCACAGCGCGACGCCGAACAGCGTCTGCGGCCACAGGTTTTCGGCCGCCGTCGCCCATGAGATGCCATAGGCGTCACGCGACTGGCCGCCCCACACGACCGACTTTCCGAAGGCGAGGCCGATCATGAACACCGTCGTGCGGAAGCTCGAGATGGCGCCCTGCAGGAACGAGAACACGATTTCGATGGCGGCCGAGATCGCGAACCGCACTGGACCTCCGAAGGTCGCGACGCCACCCTTGGTCATGACGGCATCGATGAGGCCGGCGATCTTCGGCGACAGGTACATGGCGAAGAACGCCACATAGAGCCCGATCGCGAGCCCGACGGGATAATTGGCGATGCCCGACGCGTCCCACGCCGTGATCGGAAGTGAGGCGATCATGAACGTCCAGGCCGGAAGGCCGAGGAACATGAGCACAGCCCAGACCAGCTGGAAGCGGCTCATCGGCTTGAGGCCCGGCAGATCGAGCAGCTTCACGTACTGCATGTTGCCCTGGCACCAGCGCACGTCGCGCTTGGCGAAATCGAGCATCGTCGGAGGATTTTCCTCCCACGACCCACCCTCGAACGGCAGCACGCGCACCTCGTAGCCGGCCCGGCGCATCAGCGTCGCCTCGACCTGATCGTGGCTGAGCACGTGCCCGCCGAGCGGTGGCTTGCCGGGCAGCAGCGGCAGTTCGCACTCCTCCATGAACGGCTTGATGCGAACGACGGCGTTGTGGCCCCAGAACGGACCGCAGTCGCCGACCCACCACGCCTGCCCCATCGTGTAGGAGCGCATGCCGTGGCGCATGCCGAACTGGAAGATGCGCGCGAACGCCGACGACGACGGCATGCCGACGACGAGCGATTGCACGAGGCCGAGCCGCGGATGCGCCTGCATCATGCGGACGAGCTTCACGATCGTCTCGCCCGACATGACACTGTCGGCATCGAGGGGAATCATCAGTTCGAAGTCGCGGCCCCAGCGGTCGCAGAAATCGCGCACGTTGCCGGCCTTGAAGCCAGAGTTGTCCGTCCGGCGCCGATAGACGATGCGGTCGCCGTCCTTGTCCTCGGCTTTCCAGGTCGCAACGCCAGCGGCCTCCGCGTCGGCGACGTCGGCGACGTTGGTGTCCGAGAGAATGAAATAGCTGAATGCCGCGCCCTGGCCCGTCGCGTCGACCGAGCCCTTGATGGTCTTCATGCGCGCCAGCGCCCGCGCCGGGTCCTCGTTGCGCACCGTCATGAAGATGGCGGTCTTCGTCGCGACGGGCGTGGGCAGGTCGCCGGCTGCCGCAAACGGCGCCACCTCCTGCATCGGGTCCTTGTGGAAGTGCAGGAGCCAGAGGCCGATGGCGGCGTTCCAGAAACCGAGCACTGTCCAGGGAGTGCCGAGCGCGAAGCACAGCATCAGGACGTAGTCGAGCATGCTCCATCCACCGGCGCCGAGGATGGCTGCCGCAGCCCACATCATCAGGAGCCATGTGCCGACGTTGAGGCCGATCACGAGCCAACGGCGGCGCGAAAGCTCGGCCGTCGTCTGCAGCCCGGTCGGTACGGTTTGGCTCGACGCGCCCATGCGGACGGGGCTAGTCAGGGGGCGTGCGGTATCGGCGCTGTCTGTCATTGTTGCGCGGACCGTTGGTTGAGGTTTTCGGGAGCACTCGTGCGAGCGCATCTGCTGAGGGCCGCATCCACCATAGTGCCGCTGAACGCCTCATGAATGAAGGGACGTCCATGCAACCCCGTCGATCGGCCGGCATGAAGCGCGTGGCCAAGGCCATCTGGTACACGAGCCCGGGCGTAGCCGAGATACGCTCGAGCCCGCTGATGGTTCCACGCGAGGGCCATGGGCTCGTGAAAACGTTGTTCAGCTCCATCAGCCGGGGAACCGAGCGGCTGGTGATGAGCGGCGCCGTCCCCGAAGCCGAGCGTGCCCGCATGCGCGCGCCGCTTCAGGAGGGCGAGTTTCCGTTCCCGGTCAAATACGGCTACTGCGCGGTCGGTGTGGTCGAGACGGGCCCCGCTGAACTCGTCGGCCGCACGGTCTTCTGTCTCCATCCCCATCAGGACCAGTTCGTGGCGCCGATCGGTATGCTCGTCCCCATCCCGGACGGCATCCCGGCGCGTCGCGCCACGCTGGCCGCCAATATGGAAACGGCGCTGAATGCGCTCTGGGATTCGGGCGCCGGCCCGGCGGATCGGATCGTCGTGGTCGGTGCGGGCATCGTCGGCCTGATGGTGACGGCGCTCGCGACGCGGATG
>JBGSJD010000018.1:0-4505 GCA_041742195.1 Hyphomicrobiaceae bacterium | reverse complement strand
CCGTCGTCGGGCGCGCCACGAGCCACGCGACGCCGGCCAACGAGGGCAACGATACGGCGGGCCTGTCGGTGTTGCCGGTCATGGCGGGCTGCGTCCTCCCTCGGGCCCGAGCCTCTATTTGATCCGGCCCGGCTCGATCTGGCCGTCCTTGAAGGAGGGCGGCACGTAGACCTGCCCAGGCTTGCCGCGGGTGTCAGAGCCGAAAAACGCGAGCACGATCAGGACGAGTGCCGTTCCCAGCAGCATCAGGATCACCACGGGCGCGTCATCGAAAACGCCCTTCTTGCTGCTGCCGCGCGTGGCCGCAGCAAAGATGACGTAGACTAGGGTCGGCAGCAGGAAGAGGACGATGTTCTCGATGACGATGCGGATCATTCGGCAAACAGACGCTGATGCATGTTCTTGATCATTCCTGCAGTCGCGCCCCAGATGAAGCGCTCGCCGTAGGGCATGGCGTAGTAGTGTCGCTGGCGGCCGCGCCACTCGCGCGTGTGATGCTGGTGGTTCGCCTCGTTCATGAGAAACGACAGCGGCACCTCGAAGACGTCGTCGACCTCGCGGGGGTCCGGCTTCAACGTGAAGTCAGGCCGGATCAGAGCCACGACCGGCGACACCGTGAAGCCCGTGCCGGTGCGATAGCCATCGAGGAAGCCCAGCGGTTCCACGAACTCAGGCAGGAGGCCGATTTCCTCGACGCTTTCGCGTAGCGCCGTCGCGACAGGGTCCTTGTCGGCCGGCTCGACCTTGCCGCCGGGGAACGCGATCTGGCCGGCATGGGTCGGCAGCGTGTGGGTGCGCTGGGTGAGGATGACGGTCAATTCCTCCCGCGCGACGATGCCGACGAGAACGGCCGCCGGCCGGGGCGGCTCCATGACACCGAAATCGGCCATCAGCTCCGGGTTCAGATCCCAGTCGCTACGACCCCAGGAGCGGCCCGTGCGCGGGTCGAAGATGGCCTCGGTCGGCTCGCGATCGAGGCGCTCGGCGGCGATCCTGCGAAAGCCACCCTCTGTCAGCCGATGCTCGATCGCCGTGCCCTGCCTGCTCATCCGCCGAACCGTCTCCCTGTCGAACGGGCGCCCGACGACTACGCGGGGTCGGTGTCGCCACGTCCCCGCCTAGATACCCTGTTCGCCGCACCGCGTACACTCGAAGGCTGGAGCGATGTGAACGGCCGTCGCATGACAGCACCAGCGGATCACTGGCAATACTGCTCGAGGGTCCAGCTCGTCACCCGGCAGCGGCCGTTGGCGCAGGTCCGGTTCGGGATCCGGACATAGCTGCAGTAGCTCGCGCGCAGCGGGGGACCGGCGAAGCCCTCGAAGCCGTGGCGGGGGGCGCGCGAGCGGCTGCGCTTGTAGTAGGTGTAGCCGTCGGCGCGCTTCCAGACGGGCCAAGGCTCGCGCGCCTGGGCCGAAGCCTCGCGCGTCGAGACAGCGGAGACGCCCACGCCGAGCGTCGCCACAAGAGCCAGAGCGATCAATCGGTGCATCGAACCCTCCATCGTCGCAACTTCCTTCGTCACATGGAGGTTCGATCGGCGAGGCGCAATGCCTCCGGACGTATGGCCGCGACGCGCAAATCTCATACCTCGAGACGGTAGGCCTCGGCGGCGGTGCGCCGGAACAGCCAGTCCTTCTCGTCGGTCGAAGCACCCGCGGCAATGCGCTTGAACGCGTTCCAGAGATTGCCGTAGCTGCACGAGCCCTTGTCGACCGGGAAGTTGCTCTCGAACATGGCGCGGCGGGGGCCGAAAAGCTCGATCGTCGTTTCGATGACCGGACGCCAGGCGTTGGCCAGTTCCTCGGAGGACGGCGGGAGATCGCCCTCGTGTACCGTGTAGCCGAAGAGCCGCATGCCGAGACCGCCGAGCTTCACGCGCACGTTGGGGCAGGCGGCGACCTCGGCCATGCCGGCCTTCCATTCCGCGAACGTCGCGTCGCGCCGGCTGGCGTAGGGGCCGATCCCGAGGATGCCGCCGCAGTGGTCGAGCACGATGCTGGCCTCGGGGACCTTGCGGGCGACGGCCGCCAGCTCGGACAGTTGCGTGTGATACATGAAGGCGTCGAACGAATGCCCACGGCGCGCCAGAACCTTCAGGCCATCGACGAACAGCGGATTGGTCAGCATGTCGGGCGGCGGATTGGCCGAGGAGCCACGCGCGGCGGGGTCCTTGTGCCAGGCGGAAATGTTCCTGACGCCCTTGAAGCGCGGACCAGCGGCGCGTTCCATCGCCTCAAGCACCGGCTCGACGGCGGCGCCCAAGCCGAGGGGGGCGAACCCAACGATGCCGTCCGCCACCCGGACCGGACCGTAGTGGCCGCTGGCGCTGGCGGCCGCCTGACCGTTGGCGAATTCGACCTCGCCGACGGTGCCCATCGCGTCGGGGCCGCCCTTCCGGTACATGGCGTGGCACTCGATGAAGACGGTAGCGCGGATATCGTGGCCGGACGCCAGATCGGCATTGAACTCGTCGAGGAAGTAGCGATACGGCCGATCGGGCACGTCCCACAGGTGATGATGCGGATCGACGATCGGCAGGTCCGGCTCGAGGGCGGGCTCGAGGCGGCGGGCGAGCCACTCGGGGTGCACCGGAATGTGACGGCTGTTGGTTCGCTCGACGGCGATGGCCATGGATCGGGCCTCCCTTGTCGGGACGGGCTGTCAGCGATCCTCGCAGGCCGAGCGTCGCGGGCCAAGGGCAAACAGGCCCGCCGGGAGGCCATGGCGCCGTCCTCCGGCGGCGGCTAGAACTTGCCGTCTGACGGGTCGTCAATCGAGGGAGGCGCGGATGCGCTGCGAGGTCGTTGCCATTGGAACCGAGCTGCTGCTCGGAGTGATCGTCGACAGCAACTCGTCGTGGATCGGGGAGCAGCTGGCGCTGGCGGGCATCGATTCGCTCTACCAGACCAAGGTCGGCGACAACTTCCATCGCATGGAGACCGTCATCCGGCAGGCGCTCGAGCGCAGCGACGCCGTGATCTGCTGCGGCGGCCTCGGGCCGACACAGGACGACATCACGCGCGACGTCATTGCCAAGGTGATGGGCGTTCCGCTGGTGCGCGACGCGGCGATCGCGGACGAGATCCGGCGGCGCTTCGAGGTCCGCGGGCGGACGATGTCGCTCAACAATCTGCGGCAGGCGGACATTCCCGAGGGCGCCTCGGCCATCGCGGAGATGCCGGGGACGGCACCCGGGCTGGTCTGCCCGATCGGCGACAAGGTGATCTATGCGGTGCCCGGCGTGCCGAGCGAGATGAAGGAGATGGTGGCCGGCACCGTGCTCCCGGATCTCCGCCGGCGCATGGGCGCCTCGGCCGTGATCCGCAGCCGGACGCTCCGGACGTGGGGCGTCTCGGAATCAGGTGTCGACGAGATGCTGACCGAGCGGATGGCGGAACTGGATCGGCTCGGCAATCCGACCATCGCCTTCAACGCCAGCGGGATCGAGGGCATCAAGGTCCGCGTCACGGCGAAGTGCGACGACGAGGAGACGGCGCGGCGCATCCTCGACGCCGAGGAGAAGATCCTGCGCGCCATCCTCGGGGAAGCCGTATTCGGCATCGACGACGAGAGCATGGAGCTGGTCGTGCTCAACGCCTTGCGCGGGCGGGGGCTCAGCATCGCCGTCGCCGAATCGGTCAGCGGCGGCATCCTCGCCTCGCGGCTCAGCGCCATCGACACGGCCATGGCCACCTTCAAGGGCGCGATCATCCAGCCCGACCGGGACCCGGTCCAGCCGCCGGATCTGCCGCCCGAAGCGCGCAGCCTCCGGGACGCGAAAGCCGTGCAGCGGCACTTCGGCGCCGATGTGGGGCTCGCCATCGTGGCGGCGGACAAGGACGAAGGCGCGCGCCCCGGAACGGTGTTCATCACGATTGCGCTGCACGACGCGGTGCACGCCGACATGACCGTTCTGCCCGGCGACCGGAAGCGGATGCGGGAGTACGGCGTCATCAGCGCGCTGAACTTCCTGCGGAAGCTGCTGTGAGCGGGCCCCGGATCCCACCGCCTCAAACGGTGAAGGGATCGATTGACAGGCACGATGGCAGGGCATAGTTTCCGCCGACTTTTCCATCCGTCCTACGCCATGCTGGCCTCCGCGCCCTCGATCGGGCGCGCCGAGCCGGCATTGGGCCATGGGCCGTCGTCACACTCGAGGCCGTTATGAAGGTTCGCAACTCGCTCAAGTCGCTCCGCGGTCGCCATCGCGACAACCGCGTCGTGCGCCGCAAAGGCCGGGTCTATGTGATCAACAAGACCAACCGCCGCTTCAAGGCCCGTCAGGGCTGAGCCGGCAGGGCCGCACACCTCACGAAAGTGTCATGCCCGGGCCCCGCTCGGGCATTTTGACGCCACGATCGTCCGACAGTACAGTCGGACCATGAGCAAGCGACAGAGACTTGGACGTTCGGGCCGCGCGGCGTTTCTCGCCGCTGCGGTCGTTTGCGGTTGGCCAGCCCTGAGCCATGCCCAGGACAGCCCGCGGCCCGCGCCGGTGCTGC
>JBGSJD010000017.1:0-3989 GCA_041742195.1 Hyphomicrobiaceae bacterium | reverse complement strand
GCGGCCGGCGATGCCCTGCCGCTGCGGGTCGGCGAGGTGGAGGCGCGGGTCGAGGTGCAGATCTGCACTATGGATCTGGCGCCCGCCGCAACCGTGCGCGTCGTGCTCGGGCCGCAGGACGACTATTTCACGGAGGATGCGATCGCGGCGTTCCTTGGCTCCGAGTATGTGCTAACGCGGGATGCGGACCGGATGGGCCTGCGCTTCGAGGGCGCGGCGCTGGCGCACAGCAAGGGCTACAACATCGTGTCGGACGGCATTGCGCCGGGCTCGATCCAAGTGCCTGGCAGCGGGCAGCCCATCGTGCTCCTGGCCGACCGACAGACGACAGGCGGGTATCCCAAGATCGCGACCGTCATTTCGACCGATCTACCGGCTCTCGGACGGCTCACGCCGGGGGCGAGGGTGCGGTTCCAGGGCGTGACGATCGATGTCGCGCAGGCCGCGCGGCGGGAGTTCGAGGCCATGCTGGCCGGGCTGCAAGGGCGGCTCGAGGCTGTGCGGCCGGATGGGCCGGATCTCGACCGGCTTTACGACAGCAATCTGATCAGCGGCGTGACAGACGCGGTCGCTCCGTGCCCGTCCACATAGCTGCCGTCGACGGGCTGCCGTGTCGACGGAGCGGCGGAGCTACTGGCTCGAGAAAGACAAACGCTGACCGCCCAGCAGCTGCCGGGCCGATAGTCTGTCAAGCGTCGGAGGCGTCAGGATCTTATTGATTCATAAGAAAAAAGAGGCCTACCCCGAACATTGGACCCGCAATTGAACACACGACGACCATGACCACTGGCATGACTGACATAACACGCTTTCCCGCCTGCGGAAGTAGCGGACCCCCGGACCGGCGCGACCCAACTCTCGACCCACCCTCATGGAGGCTGAGTGCGCGCGAAAGATGTTAGTATGGCGACAACCATATTGCACTTGATCAGACACAAGATCACGAAAAGTTTACTGGACGCGACAACTGCCGGCTGAATCGGCACGCTTTACTCGCTGCTGTCATTTATAGCGCTTGTTCCCAAGCTTCTGGAATCAAACGATAACCTGTGCCACTTCGAATCAGCCGGGTGAAGCCTGGAAAATGCAGATGCATCCCCGTTACCAGCATATTGTCGGTTGCGACCATGTCAAAGACGTGACGGCGCGTGGCTTCGGCGGCGGATTTGTCCGTATCGAACGCCATGCAGACCTCGGGGCGTGCGGTCTGGACCTCCGGGACGTGGACGATATCGCCCCAGATCATAAGGCTTTCGCTGCCCGAGCTCACCATGTAGCCGGTGTGGCCGGGAGTGTGGCCGTGCAGGGGCATCGCGGTGATGCCGGGCAGGATCTCGCCGCGCTGGAAGAGACGCCAACGGGACCGATAGGGCTCCGTCTGCTCGCGGCCGGCCTGGAAGAACAGTTTGCGCTCGCGCTCGTCGCCCCGGGCCATGGCCGCATCGTCGAACCAGTGGCGCGGCTCGTTCTCGTGCATGACCAGTTCGGCGTTCGGGAAGTTGGGCTTGCCGGTCGTCATGTCCGTGAGGCCGGCGGAGTGGTCCGGGTGCATGTGCGTGAGAAGAACGGTGTCGATTGTCGCCGGATCGACGCCGGCAGCCTTCAGGTTCTCAAGCAGTTTGCCGCCCGTCGCCGCCATGTAGGACCCGCAACCCGTCTCGACCAGCACGAGGCGACCGGCGGTGTAGATGAGGAAGGCGTTGACGGCGGTGCGTCGTGCCGGCCGGAAATTGTCGGCGAGGATCTGGCGCGCCTCCTCCTTCTCGATGTTGCGCAGGACGTCGAGGTTGCCGTCGAGAAAGCCGTCGCTGACGGCGGTGACGGTGATGTCGCCGATACGCCGATGGTAGAGGCCGGGGATCTGCTTCAGGGGCGGCGTTGGCATCGGGTTCTCCTCGCGACGGGGCCGGGCGGCCTCTCGACAGTGTGGGGGCAAGGCTAGCGGATCGCGCGCGCCGCGCAACGTGTGCACGGCTTGCAGGCCAGAGGAGGCTCGAGGGCGCGGCTTCTTCACCGCTCCCTTCCCTCGATACGGGGCGCTGGTGCATAAGATCCGCCAAACAGAATCGAGGAGACGTCCCATGCTGCTTGCAGAGAGCCTCAGCCGGCTCGGAACCGAAACCGCCTTCGAGGTGCTGGCGCGGGCCGCCGAGCTGCAGCGGCAAGGCAAGGACGTCATCAATCTCGGGATCGGACAGCCGGACTTCCAGACGCCGGGGCACATCGTCGAGGCGGCCATCAAGGCGCTGCGCGACGGGCACCACGGCTACACCCCGTCGAACGGCATCCTGCCGCTCAGGGAAGCTGTGGCGAAGGATCTCAATCGCCGGCACGGTGTCGAGGTGGACCCGGGGCACGTGGTGATCATGCCGGGTGGCAAGCCGACCATGTTCTTCGCGATCCTGATGTTCGGCACGCCGGGGATGGAGATCATGTATCCCGACCCGGGCTTCCCGATCTATCGATCGATGATCCAGTACACCGGCGCCAAGCCGGTTCCGATCGCGCTGCGAGAGGGCAACGGCTTCGCGTTCAGCGCTGAAGAAGTCCTGGCGCAGATCACGCCGAAGACGAGCCTGATCATCATCAACAGCCCGGGCAATCCGACCGGCGGCGCGGTGCCCGAGGAGGAAGTGCGCAAGCTGATCGCCGGGCTCGCGAAGCATCCCCACGTTGCGGTGATGTCGGACGAGATCTACAGCCAGATGCTCTACGGCGGGCGGAAGCACGAGAGCTTCCTCAAGTATCCGGAGATCCGCGACCGGCTGATCGTGCTCGACGGCTGGTCCAAGACCTATGCCATGACGGGCTGGCGCCTCGGCTTCTCGGTCTGGCCGAAGGGGCTGGTCGAGCACGTGGTCCGGCTCTGCGTCAACAGCCACTCGTGCGTCAATGCACCGACGCAGTTCGCGGGCATTGCGGCACTGGAGGGTCCACAGGACGCCGTGCACCAGATGGTACAGGCGTTCGACGAACGGCGCCGGGTGATCGTGCCGCTGCTGAACCAGCTCCCGGGCTTCACCTGTGTCGATCCGGGCGGCGCGTTCTATGCGTTCCCGAACATCACCGGCACGGGCCTCAGTGCCCGGGAATTGCAGAACAAGATGCTCGAGACGGCAGGGGTCGCGACCGTTGCCGGTACGAGCTTCGGCATCCACGGCGAGGGCTACATCCGGTTCTCGTATGCGAACTCGACCGAAAACATCAAGCGGGCCGTCGAGCGCATCGGGCAACTTCTGGTCGACGGCTGACGGTCATACCGGCCCAGGTCGTCAAGCTGGCACGAACCGAAAGCTTTTGTTCACGTTCCTCGGGCAAGCTCCCGCTTCGGCGTGGAGGGTGCGACTGGGGCTTTGGATGCGTATTCTCGTGTTCGTGCTGGTATTGCTGGCGGCCGCGAAAATCGGCGCGCAGGAGTACGTCGTCGCCACGGCGAAGAGCGAAATCATCATCTCGGCCTATCGGGATCGGGCCGTCGGGGCGTGCGGCGAAGCGGCGCGCACCCGGCACATCATGGTCGAGCCGAAATGGTCGCACGCCAGCCATGTTCGCCTGGTGATCGGCAAGAGCGGGCTCGACGTGGGGCTCTGGCAATTCGATCACGCGCTCTGGCCGGCGCGCTACAAGCACCCGTATCTCTTCATCACCATGCGCGAGGAACCGCGGAAAGTGTTCTGCGAGTTCGACGTCGTCGCCGGCTCGGCGTCGGTGTTCCAGCTCTGAGGTCTCAGCGCGCGCGTGCGGCAGACTTAACGGGCCGCGCGCCGGCTTAATCCGGATTTTACCTATTCGTCGGAAACATAGGCAGCGTGGCACTCCTGTCTGGAGTGCGTGTATGCGTTCCTGGTTGCCGAGAGTCGTCAAGCCCATGTCCTCGCGTCGCTTGATCCATGCCTGGCGTACAAGGCCCATCGTCGTCGTCGCGCTGCTGGCCAGCGTCGGCGCGTGCTCGGACGGGGGGCGTGTCGGCCCGTCGCTGCCGGCCAGCG
>JBGSJD010000016.1:0-4251 GCA_041742195.1 Hyphomicrobiaceae bacterium | reverse complement strand
CGGCGCCGGTCAGCACGGCGCACCCGACGATGCAACTGAGGTCTTTCGGATGCTCCGGCGGGATCGGCACGACGAGGTCCTTGCTCGTCTGCACGTCGCGGGCCCACGTGTAGACGTGCCCGTGCGCTGCCTGCCCGCCGTACATGGCGCCCGTGTTGACCCGCGGCACGGGCCCCCGAACGGGCGTGCGCGGCACCCAGGTGACGATGCACAGGTCGCCAGGTTTCACGTGAGTCACTGCGCTGCCGATGCGGCTGACGACGCCCGTCGCCTCGTGGCCGAGCAGCAGCGGTCGCCCGAGGGCGGGACTGTGCATCTGGTGCAGCTGCGAGTGACAGACGCCACTCGAGTAGAGCTTGACGGTCACTTGATCCGGCCCCGGATCAGGCAACTCGATCTCCTCGACCCGGAGCGATCCGCCGATCTCTGTCTGGACCGCTGCGATGGTCTTCATCGGGGGGGCTGCCTTCGGTTGGGACGGGACGATCGATCAAGCGGGCGGAACGCCGGGTTTTCCCCGGCGCTCCCTTGGCGTTACGCTGCGGTGAAGCACGGCAGCTTGTGGCCGTCGTCCATGTCCTTGAACACGACCTTCACCTTCTGTCCGACCTTGATCTGGTCGAACGGCGTGTCGACGATGTTGGTCATCATCGAGACGCCCTCGTCGAGGGTGACGTAGGCGATGACGTAGGGTGGCTTGGCGGCATGCATGATCGAGTACGTGTAGATCACGCCCGTGCCCTTGGCCTCGCGCCACTCGAGGTTGGTCGAGAACGTGTAGGGGCAGATCTGCCGCGGGTAGTAGTGCGGCTTGCCATCGTCCTTGCAGTAGCGGAGCAGCAGCTTGCCGTCCTTGGCGGCTTCCCAGTAGGGCTCGGTGCCCGGCGTGGTGCCGACGAACTGATAGGTTCTCTCGCTCATTGTGTTTGCTCGCTCAATTTGGGTGGAGGATCCGGGCGATTGGAAGCCCCCTCACCCCGGCCCTCTCCCCAGGGGGAGAGGGAGTAAGGGAACCCGGTATTGCCGACCCCACGTCCCTCTCCCCCTGGGGAGAGGGTTAGGGTGAGGGGGCGTTGGACCGGGCAGGGGGCTATCGTCAACGCCGGCTACTCCCGCTCGAGGATGACCGTCGACCCGACATGGCGCGTGCCGAGCGAGCCGCCCGTTCCATGCGCCAGCACGATCGAGTGATCCTTCACCTGCACCTTCGGATGGGCTTCGCCGCGCGCCTGCCGGACCGCCTCGATGACTTTCGTCATGCCGCCGCGGTTGCCCGGATGGTTCGAGCACAGGCCACCGCCGTCCGTATTGAACGGCAGCTTGCCGACGCCCGAAATCAGGTTGCCGTCCGAGACGAACTTGCCGCCCTCACCCTTCTTGCAGAAGCCGAGATCCTCAAGCTGCATCACGACCGTGATGGTGAAGCTGTCGTAGATCGAGGCGTACTTGATGTCGCCCGGCGTGACGCCGGCCATCTCGAACGCGGCCTTGCCGGAATCGCGGCCCGCCGAGTAAGTGAGATCGAGGTCGCGGCCACCCCACTGGGCCTTGTTGGCCTCGCCGGTGCCGATCACCTTGACCAGCGGGCGCTTCAGGGTCTTGGCGATCTCGGGCCGCGTGATGACGAGCGCGCCACCGCCGTCGGAGATGACGCAGCAGTCGAGGCGATGCAGCGGATCGGCCACCATCGGCGAATTGACCACCTCTTCGACGGTCACCACCTTGGGCAGCATGGCATGCGGATTGTACTGCGCATGATGCGATGCAGCGACCTTCACCCAGGCGAGCTGCTCGGACGTGGTCCCGAACTCGTGCATGTGCCGCCGCGCCGCCATGGCGTACATGTTGGCGGTTGCCGGGCCGTAAGGGAACTCGAACTGCAGCTCGGCCTGCTGCACGTTGCCCATGCGCGGCGCCGTTCCGGTCTGCACGCCTTCCGAGCGCGGACGGCCGGCGAGCGTTACCAGGGCCACGTTGCAACGTCCGGTCGCGATCGCCATCAGCGCGTGGCCGACGTGGAGGTTGTAGGACGAGCCGCCGCTGTCGGTGCTGTCGTAGTGCCGGAGCCGGAGGCCCATGTACTCGGCCATCGACATGCCGCCGAGGCCCGGCGTGTCGCCGGCTGCGCAGAAATAGCCGTCGACGTCCTTGACCGAGAGCCCCGCGTCGTCGAGCGCGCCTTTGGCGCATTCGGCGTGGAGCTGCATCAGGGAGATGTCCGGCGCCTTCCGCGTCGGATGCTCCCATGCTCCGACGATATAGGCTTTGCCCTTGAGTGACATGTATCCTCCGAACCTCCCTGGTCGTGAGTTGATCTTTGCTGTTCGGCGCACCGCGGACCACACTGGCGCACGACGGGGACAGACCGAGCGCCTAAGGGTCGCGCGAAGCGCGTTCCAAAGTCAATCTTGTCCGGACGATTGGGGCGCCGGCCGGCCATTTACATGTCCTTGACCGAATCAGGCCATGCCGGACGAAGCATGCGGACCGGAGAGCGTCATGACGGATCAGCTGTCGAAGCGGGTGGGGGCAGCTGCTGATCTGGCCGACCTCGTCGCCGATTGGCTGTCGCGCCTCGAGGTGGAGCGCGGCGCCACGGATGCGACGCTTGTTGCCTATCGCCGCGACATGGACCGTTTTGTCGGCTGGCTCGTGACCGAGTTGCGGCGTCCGCCCTCGCTGGCCGATGTGTCCGGCCTCGACATGCGCGCGTTTCGCCGGTTCATGGCGGCCCGCCGCCGGGAAGGCCTCGACAGCCGCTCCCTCGCCCGCACCATGTCGGCGCTGCGCGGGTTTTATCGCTTCCTCGAGAAGGAGGAGATCGCCGCCACGCGCGCCATTTTCGCGGTCGCCATGCCGAAGGTTCCGCGCGGCGTTCCGAAGCCGCTGACCCGCGACAAGGCCGCCGCCCTCGTCGAGGACACGATGGAAACCCGCCTCGACTGGATCGCGGCACGCGACATGGCGGTTTTGTTGCTGCTCTACGGCTCGGGACTGCGCATTTCCGAGGCGCTGGGCCTGCGCGTGAAGGACGCCCCGACCCCCGCCCGCGACATGCTGGTGATCGATGGCAAGGGCGGTAAGCAGCGTCTCGTCCCGGTTCTCCCGGTCACCGTCGAGGCGATCGCGCGCTATCGCCGCCTCTGCCCGTATCCCCTGTCGCCGGAAACGCCACTGTTCCTCGGTGCGAAGGGCGGCCCGCTGTCCCCGCGCATCATCCAGCTCGCCATGGCCCGCGCCCGCGATGCTCTCGGCCTGCCGGAAACCGCGACGCCGCACGCTCTGCGCCATTCGTTCGCGACCCATCTCCTGTCGGCCGGCGCCGATCTTCGCCAGATCCAGGAGCTGCTCGGCCACGCCAGCCTCTCGACCACCCAGATCTACACCGAGGTCGATCGCGAGCGCCTGCTCCGGGTATATGATGCGGCCCACCCCCGCGGCGGCACCTGAGCCGGTGTCCGGCCCGTCGTCGCCGAGCGAGCCTTTGTCATGCGTCCGACGTCCCCACCTGTCGAAGCCTCGCCCTGCCAGAAATGCGGCGCCTGCTGCGCCTACGACGCGTCCTGGCCTCGCTTCTGGACCGACACCGACGAGGCGATCGCCCTCATCCCGCCGAACCTCGTGACCGAGGACGGGGCGGCCATGGCGTGCGACGGCGACCGTTGCCGCGCGCTGGCCGGGATCGTCGGCGAAGCCGTGTCCTGCACCATCTATGCCCGGCGACCCGAGGTGTGCCACGCCTGCGAGCCGGGCGACGAGGCCTGCAACATGGCGCGCGAACGCTACGGCCTGGACCCGATCGAACTTTGACTTTCCCGCTCAACGCCGGATGCGCACGCCGAACCGGACTTCGTCGCCCGTGTAGTCGCTCTGCGGCGCCGTGCTCGAGAAATCGAAATGCGTGTAGCGCCCGAACAGCGTCACGTTGCGTGACAGGAAGTGCTCGACGCCCGCGAACACCTGCGTCTCCTGCTCGGCCAGATCAACGCCCTCGTAGTCGGCGCGCGAGAGTCGCGTTCCGACCGATCCGATCAGATTGCGCCGGAACGCATGCCGCACCTCGAGGCCGGCCTGCCGATTGATCGAGCCGCCGGAGCCCACCACGGTCGCTTCCCCGACATCGGTGCTGGCGGTGAGCAGGACCGACGTCAGCCCGGTCACGCGCCACGCGAGATTGGCGTCGATGATGATGCCGCTGACCGTCGGCAGCCGCCCGTCGTCGAACGCTTGCCGCGCGGCCCCGATGGCGGC
>JBGSJD010000015.1:0-6877 GCA_041742195.1 Hyphomicrobiaceae bacterium | reverse complement strand
CTTGTCGAAGCGGCACTCGGGATATCGCTGGCTGTGACCGTCGGCTTTTCGCTGCTCGGCATTCCGCGCGTTCTTCTCGCGGGCCCGGTGGTGGCGCTGGCGGCGCGCATCGCCGGGTCGTGGATCGCGGCCATTGCCGTGATGGCGCTCGTGGCCCTGTCGCGTTGAAGCCGCGCACCGGTATGCACCGATGAGCGGCGTCTTCGAGCGCCGGCAGGCTCACGCGCGATCGATCCGGCAATGGAAACAATTGTTGGATGCCGATCGCACATGCACGTAGGCGACGGCTGGATCCGCGAAGAGCTGCTCGGCCCGTGCGGGGATCGCGGCCGTCTCGATGACGCCGCCCGTCCCGTAGACGATCCGATCGTCGGCGCCATAGCCGCGAACGATGTACGTCGGGCTTCTGAGAAAAGCCGGAATGGCGGCGGTGCCGCCCCCTCTCTTGCAGGACCGGCCATGGAGGAAGATCGGGCCGACCTCGGCGTAGGGCTGAGGAGCCGGGAATGGGCGGTGCGCCGCGATCAGCAAGGGGTCTCCGGCGGCCATCGGTTCCAGGCAGTGCCGGCAGGGATAGCCGTCGACCGGCGTGACGTGGCGCTCGGCCGGGATGCCGTGGGCATCAGGCGCCCCTGCACGGAGGGCTTCCGCGTCGGCCGTCTCCATGGCCACAAAACGAATGGACATGCTTTTTCCTCTCATGTTCGATGTGGCATCGGGCGCAGCGTTCTGCGTCACCCGCACCGTTAGGCGACGCAGCCGCACCGAACGACCCGAAACGTGCGCGCCGGAGTAACGGGGGCAAATTCATGCAGATGCTGTTTTCGGGCCTCAGCCTGTGGGGCGTCGCGCTGGCCGCCATCGCCAGTTTCGTTTTCGGCGGCATCTGGTACGGGGCGCTCTCGCGGCAGTGGATGGACGCGGCCGGCCTGACGGAGGAGCGCATCCAAGGGGCCAACGGCCCGTCGCCGCTGCCCTTCGTGGTCACGTTTCTCGCCCAGATCGTCATGGCGTGGATGCTGGCCGGCCTGCTGCTCCACCTGTCGCGGGCGGGCGTGCCGGTCTCGATCCGCACCGGGCTCGTCACCGGGTTCACGATCTGGTTCGGCTTCATCCTGACGACGCTCGTCGTCAACCATCAGTTCCAGATGCAGCGCGCCCTGCTGACGCTGATCGACAGCGGCCACTGGCTCGGCGTCATGCTGGTCCAGGGCGCTGTGCTCGGGGCATACGGCCTGCCGTGACTGTGCCGCCGCGCCTGCGTTCGAGTGCCGCAGCCCTCCGTTGACGGTCGTCAACGACGCATGAGGGCCTTCCGGATTTTCCTGACGCCAGCCCCACCTTCATCGCGAGCCGCCCCCGATGCTTGATGACGCCCCCTCGACGAGCCCGTCCGTCGCCGCGCCTGCGCGCCGCGCCTCGTCGAACATCACGCGCGAGCGCGTGCTTTCGATCCAGCATTACACCGAGAAGCTCTTTAGCTTCCGCACCACCCGCTCCCCGGGCCTCCGCTTCGAGAGCGGCCAGTTCGTGATGATCGGCCTCGAGGTCGACGGCAAGCCCCTGCTGCGCGCCTATTCGATGGCGAGCGCCAACTATGACGAACACCTCGAGTTCTTCTCGATCAAGGTCCCCGACGGTCCGCTGACCTCGCGCCTCCAGCACATCGTGCCCGGCGACGAGCTTTTGGTGGGCACCAAGCCGACCGGCACGCTGCTGCTCGGCAATCTCCTGCCGGGCCGCACGCTCTACCTGCTGGCGACCGGCACCGGCTTTGCGCCCTTCGCGAGCATTCTCCGCGACCCCGAGACCTGGGAGCGCTTCGAGACCGTCGTCGCCGTCGAAGGCTGCCGCGAGACCGCCGAGCTCGCCTTCGCGACCGAGACCGTGATGGCTGTGCGCACCCACGAGTACCTCGGCGAGATGGCGGCCGAGAAGCTGCGCTACTTCGCGACCGTGACGCGCGAGGCCTATCACCACCAGGGCCGCATCACGGATCATGTCGCGTCCGGCCGGCTGACCGCGGAATTCGGTCTCCCCCCGCTCGATGCCAAGGCGGACCGGGTGATGATTTGCGGCAATCCAGGCATGCTCGCCGACCTGAAGCGGCGCCTCGAGAGCACGGGCTTCATCGAAGGGTCGAGCGGCGAACCCGGCCATTTCGTGATCGAGCGGGCCTTCGTCGACCGCTGATCGCGCTGTCCTCGGCCGTCGGGAGTCGCGGCAAGCCCCGTCAACTGCCGATTGCGCACGCCGCGGTCGGGCAGCTAGAAAGGACGCAAAAGCGTTCATCCGGGAGGAGTACGACCGATGTCAGAGAAGCTCTATGCCGTGCCGGCCGAGTGGGCCGCGCGCGCCTGGGTCGACGATCAGCAGTACCAGTCCATGTACCGCCGCTCCATCGAGGAGCCGGACGTCTTCTGGGGCGAGATGGGCCGCCGCGTCGACTGGATCAAGCCCTTTACGAAGGTCAAGAACACCTCCTACGCGCACGAGAACGTCTCGATCAAGTGGTATGAGGACGGCGTTCTGAACGTCTGCGCCAATTGCGTCGACCGTCATCTGGCCAAGCGCGCCGACCAGATCGCCATCATCTGGGAAGGCGACGACCCGACCGTGGACGAGCGCATCACCTATCGCCAGCTCCACGAACGGGTCTCGAAATTCGCCAACGTCCTGAAGGCCAACGGCGTCGGGAAGGGCGATCGCGTCACGATCTACCTGCCGATGATCCCCGAGGCGGCCTACGCCATGCTCGCCTGCGCCAGGATCGGCGCAGTGCATTCGGTCGTCTTCGGCGGCTTCTCGCCGGAAAGCCTCGCCAACCGCATCGAGGATGCGGCCTCGAAGTTCATCGTCACGTCGGACGAGGGGCTGCGTGGCGGCAAGCCGATCCCCTTGAAGCAGAACACCGATGCGGCGCTCGCCATGTGCGGCAAGGGCGACGAGAAGGTGCTCGTCGTGCGCCGCACGGGCAACGCCGTGCCCTGGAAGGCGGGCCGTGACATCTGGCTCCACGACGAGTTGGTGAAGGTGTCGGCCGATTGCCCGCCCGAGCCCATGAACGCCGAGGATCCGCTGTTCATCCTCTACACGTCGGGCTCCACGGGAAAGCCGAAGGGCGTGCTCCACACGACGGGCGGCTACCTCGTCTACGCCGCGATGACGCACCACTACGTCTTCGACTACCACGATGGTGACATCTACTGGTGCACGGCCGACGTCGGGTGGGTGACCGGCCACACCTACATCCTCTACGGGCCGCTTGCGAACGGCGCCACGACGCTGATGTTCGAGGGCGTTCCGAACTACCCCACTCCGTCGCGCTTCTGGCACGTCGTGGACAAGTGGAAGGTCAACATCTTCTACACGGCGCCGACCGCCATCCGCGCGCTCATGGGCGCTGGCGACGACTTCGTGAAGCGCACCAGCCGCAGCTCGCTCCGCCTGCTGGGCTCGGTCGGCGAGCCGATCAATCCCGAGGCCTGGGAGTGGTACGGCCGCGTGGTCGGTGACGAACGCTGTCCGATCGTCGACACGTGGTGGCAGACGGAAACCGGCGGCATTCTCATCACGCCGCTGCCCGGCGCAACGGCGACGAAGCCGGGCTCGGCGACGCGTCCGTTCTTCGGTATCCGCCCGGCCCTCGTCGACGACAAGGGCCAGGTGCTGGAGGGAGCCACCACCGGCAACCTCGTCATCCTGGATAGCTGGCCGGGCCAGATGCGGACGGTGTTCGGCGATCACAAGCGCTTCGTCGAGACCTACTTCTCCGCCTACAAGGGCATGTACTTCACCGGCGACGGCTGCCGCCGCGACGAGGACGGTTACTACTGGATCACGGGACGCGTCGACGACGTCATCAACGTCTCCGGCCACCGTCTGGGAACGGCCGAGGTCGAGAGCGCGCTCGTCGCCCATCCGAAGGTCGCGGAAGCGGCCGTCGTCGGATACCCGCACGATCTGAAGGGACAGGGCATCTACTGCTACGTCACCCTCATCGCGGGCGCCGAGGCCACGGACGCCTTGAAGAAGGAACTGGTCGCCGAGGTGCGCAAGCACATCGGACCGACGGCGACGCCGGACCTCATCCAGTTCGCCCCGGGCCTGCCGAAGACGCGCTCGGGCAAGATCATGCGCCGCATCCTGCGCAAGATCGCCGAGGACGACTTCTCGAACCTCGGCGATACCTCGACGCTCGCCGATCCGGCCGTGGTGACGGACCTCGTGGACAATCGCCAGAACAAGCGGCCGGGCGCCTGAGGCTCGACAGCCTGCGAGGGACTGCGGGGGGCCGCCGGACGTCGGCGGCCTCAGTTCGTGAGACGCAGGCCACCGAGCTGGCCGGCGATCGACTGCATCGCCGCGTCGAGCTGCGCCGAATTGGCCGCGTCGAAGAAGTTGCCGCCGGACGAGGCGCACGACCGCATGAGGTCCTTGATCGGCTCGCTCGTCACGCTGAAGGCAATGGTGAAGATCTGCACGCCCTTGTCCTTGGCGGCGGTGCAGGCCTCGGTCGTGAGCTGGTTGGCCAGCGTCGCGTCGGAGCCGTTGTGGTTCGGATACTGCGGTGAACGGGTGTTCTCACCGTCGGTCATCAGCACCAGAACCTTCTTCAGCTTGTTGCCGTCACCGTCGGTCCTCTCGCCCTCGCTCTCGGAGTAGGGTGCCGTCGGGGAGAGCGTGCGCAGGCCCCACATCACACCGGCCGGCATATAGGTGTCGCCCGTTGCGATCATGCCGTCGATGGCGGTCGTGAGGTCCGAGCGCGACGAGGTCAGCGGCTGGATACGGTTCTGGCACGAGACGTTGAGCAGGCCCGGGATGCGCTGGCCGTAGTTCCCGTCCTGGACATTGAGCGGATAGGTGCGCGACCCGACGCAGCCATACCAGGTGTAGGTGTACGTGTAGGTATTGCACTGATAGACGGGCGGCCCGTACTGGTAATCGCACTGGGTAGTTGTGCCGGACGTCGTGACGCCGTCCTGCGTATAGCTGTAGGGGACGGTGCGGCAGTTCGAGGTCGAGATGACCGGCGTGACATCGCCACACACTTCCTGCGTCTGGCTGTAGTCGGCCGGGACATCGATCCAGGGGGCGTTGCGGTTGTCGAGGCCGACATTCACGTACTGCGCGAACGGAACCAGCGAGATCCGGATGTCGCCGTCGTTCGGCGCCTTGTCGAGCAGGGTGTCGACCATGCTGCGGGCCGAGGACTTGAGGGCATCGAGCTTCGCGCCGGCCATGGAGCCGGTGTTGTCGAGGGCGAGCGCGATCTCGAGCTTGGTGAAGCCATATTCGACGGCCGCGAAGGCCCGCAATTTGACCTTGTCGATGCCGAGCACGGGCATCAGGACCGTCGGCAAATAGGCGTAGACGTCGGCCGCCACGCGACGGTCGACCGAGGTGTCCGGACTGGCGCCCAGCAGTTCCATCTCGGTCGCGATGCCACTGGCGGCGAGGAAGCGCGAGAAGGCCTCGTTGATGGACGCATCATCGCCATCCGCGACGGCGCGCCGCGCGGCAGCCAGGACCGCCGCATCCACCGAAGCCTGGAGCTTTTGCTGCGCACGATAGATCCGGGCGCCATCGATGCTGAGGCCTACGCCTCCCATGATCATCAGGAGCGACAAGGCCAGAATGGGCGCAATCGATCCACTACGATTGTCCCACATCGCCCGGACGGATTTAGACGCATTGCTGAACATACTCTACCCGATCATGACCTATCGGGTTGTTTATATGGGCCATGTTCCTAACACGGCCTGAAGCGCCACTGAGACGTAGGCGGTAGATTTCGATGCAGCATGAGTTGGTTAACCGGGTTTGAACCCGGCCCCCGGTCGCGCCGGCAGGATCGGGCACGAATGCCCGTACCCCTAGGGCTCCCGGGCCGGAGTCGTGGGCGGAACGGCCTCCGCCGCCATGCCCCGACGGTCGACGTCTCTCCCGTTCGCGGCGTCGGCCGCTGGCGGCGACATCGTCTGTCGGTGGATACGCAACCGTTTGATCCGACGGGGATCCGCGTCGAGCACTTCGAACTCGAGACCCGTCTCGTGCGAAACGAGCTCCCCGCGGGCCGGAACCCGACCGAGCCGAACGACGACAAGGCCGCCGAGGGTGTCGATCTCGCCTTCCTCGTCTTCACTCAGGAGCTTCACGCCGAGCCGCTGCTCGAGTTCCGTGATGGGCGTCCGGGCCTGCGCCACCAACCCCTGCCGCGGCTCTTCGGTGATGTTGGCCGCTTCCTCGACGTCGTATTCGTCCTCGATGTCGCCGACGACCTGCTCGACGAGATCCTCGATCGTGACGAGCCCGTCCGTACCGCCGTATTCGTCGACGACCAGCGCCAGGTGATTGCGCGTCGTCTGCATCCGGATCAGCAGGTTGATCGCCGGCATCGATGGCGGCACGTTGAGGACAGGCCTCAGCAGGCCTGCCGACCGGACCGGAAGGTTCAGATTTCCGGCGGCCTGCGCCAGCGCCGCCTCGCGCGCGACACCCGCCGTATCGACCGCCTCGACCCGGGCCGCGTCCCGGGTCGGCGAAGCGAGGTAGCGGAGCAGATCCTTGACGTGAACCATCCCGCGCGGGTCGTCGAGGGTCTCGTGGTAGACCGGAATGCGCGAAACGCCGGCCTCGTCGAACAGCATCATCAGGTCGGCGACGGTGGCGTCCTGGTCCATGGCGATGATGTCGGCGCGAGGCACCATGACGTCCTCGACGCGAAGCCCCCCGAACCGCAGCAGCCGGAGCAGCATGTCGCGCTCAGTGGCCGAGAAGGTGTCGTCCGCGGCGCCTTCCGAGCGCACCGCCTCCTCGAGCGTCTCGCGAAGTGTCTGCTGCGATCCGAGGCCGAGCCGCGCCCTGAGGGCGG
>JBGSJD010000014.1:0-2318 GCA_041742195.1 Hyphomicrobiaceae bacterium | reverse complement strand
CAGCCGCGCCCCCCGCCAGGTCCGTCGCCGCCGAGCCGGCCTATGCGGGCGAGACGGTCGCCCTCACCATGCGCGAGGCGCTGCGCGACGCCATGGCCGAGGAAATGCGCCGCGACAAGGACGTTTTCCTGATGGGCGAGGAAGTCGCCCAGTACCAGGGCGCCTACAAGGTCAGCCAGGGCCTGCTCGACGAGTTCGGACCCAAACGCGTTATCGACACGCCGATCACGGAGCAGGGCTTCGCCGGCATCGGCGTCGGCGCCGCCATGGCGGGCCTCAAGCCGATCGTCGAGTTCATGACCTGGAACTTCGCCATGCAGGCGATCGACCAGATCATCAACTCGGCGGCAAAGACGCTCTACATGTCGGGCGGCCAGATGGGTTCACCGATCGTGTTCCGCGGGCCCAACGGTGCTGCCGCCCGGGTCGCCGCTCAGCACTCGCAGTGCTTCTCGGCCTGGTACGCCCACATCCCGGGCCTGAAGGTCGTCGCCCCCTCGAACCCCGCCGACGCCAAGGGTCTACTGAAATCCGCGATCCGCGACCCGAACCCGGTGCTCGTCCTCGAGAACGAACTGCTCTACGGAACGTCCGGCCCAGTGCCTAAGGGCGACGACTGGCTCGTCCCCATCGGCAAGGCAAAGATCGTGCGCGAAGGCCGCCACTGTACGGTCGTCTCGTTCGCCCGTGGCATGACCTACGCCAACGCCGCTGCCGAGATGCTGGCCGCCGACGGCATCGAATGCGAGGTCATCGATCTCCGCTCGCTGCGCCCGCTCGACATGGAGACAATCCTCGCCTCAGTCCGGAAGACCAACCGCATCGTCACGGTCGAGGAGGCATGGCCGGTGTGCTCGGTCGGCTCCGAGATCTGTGCCCAGGTGGCAATTCAGGCGTTCGACTATCTCGACGCGCCGCCTGCCAAGGTGAACGGCGTCGACGTGCCGATGCCCTACGCCGCCAACCTCGAGAAGCTGGCGCTGCCGAACGCCGATCAGGTCGTCGCGGCCGTAAAGAGCGTCTGCTACGCCTGAGGATGAACCCATGACCGAGGGAGAGATCCTCGAGCGCATGTTCGATGCCATTGGTTCCGTGCTGACGATCTTCTCGATCTTCTTCACGCTCGTCTCCGGCTATCTCGCGGCGCTCTACCTCTTTCTCAACCGCGCCCCCCTGTTGATGCGGGTGGCGGCGTTCGGGCTCCTGTCGATCGGCCTCTCGTTTCTCGGCGGCACGGCGGCCGTCGTCCAGAAACTGCAGGACGGCCTCTTCCTCTCGTGGGGGAAGCTCGACAAACCGACATTGGATCTCGGCACCTTGCGCAATCCCATCCCGTCCGAGGTTTTTGCGGCCATGCCGTTCAGCCAGCAGGAACTCGGCGTGGCCATCGGCTGGGGTTCGGCCGCCGCCGTCTATCTGATGCTGGCCTATCTGACTTTCGGCTATTCCTGGCCGGTCACCGATCAGACGCGGGGTTGAGACTCCATGCGCCGCTCGGTCACCGTCAAGCGTTCTGCCGACGCCAACGCCATCGAGGTCCGCGCCCGCGAGACGACGCTTGGCCAGATCGCCCGCCTGTCGATGCACTCCGACACGCACGCGACCGGGAGTTTCACCCATCGTCCGGCCTACGCTGACTTCACAGCCGACTTCCTCGCCCTGTCGCGCGCACTGGAGGCGGGCCGCCCGGACGACGAAGCGGAAATCCGCGCCCGTCTCGCCGAGGCGGGCGTCGAGGTCTGGCACACCGTCCACGACATGCGGATCGACCGGCCCGGTTCGCTCGCCATCGTCGATGGTGAAGCCCGCTTCGCGCCGAACGACGCGTTCCTCATGATGCGCACGGGAGGCCTCTGATGGGCACCGTCACCGTTTCGCAGCGCGCGCCCTTGATCCGCTGGCAATCACCCGAATTGGACGCGCCGCGCGTTCCGGTTCAAGCTCCGAACACCGCCGCCTCATCCCGTCTACGGCCGACCAATTGAAGGTAATCCCATGCCGATCCAGATCCTGATGCCCGCGCTGTCGCCCACCATGGAGGAGGGCAAGCTCGCCAAGTGGCTGATCGCGCCCGGACAGCAGGTGAAGGCTGGCGACATTATCGCCGAGATCGAGACCGACAAGGCGACGATGGAAGTGGAAGCCGTCGACGAGGGGACGGTGGGCGCGCTTCTGGTCGAGGCGGGGACGGAGAAGGTTCGCGTCAACACGCCGATCGCCGAGCTGCTACAGGACGGCGAGTCGGCGAGCGCGCCCAAGACACCCGCTGCGGCAGCCCCATCCCCAAGCGCGCCCGCCGTGCCATCGGCTGAGAGCAA
>JBGSJD010000013.1:0-2245 GCA_041742195.1 Hyphomicrobiaceae bacterium | reverse complement strand
TGCCGGCATTCGGCGCGCTGACGGGCGGGCTCAACGTCCTCGACGATGCCTTCCGGCCGCTCTTTGCGCCGCAACGGTCGCCGGCGCGCGTGCTCATTCTGGGAGACGACGGCATCTATCCGGTGGCCGATGCCAACCTGGCGCCGGACCGGTAGCCGGCCTCAGCTCGATCCGCGGCGGAAGACGGCCGCGGCCAGCATGCCTGCGCCCATCGCCAGCATGATCATGACGAGGCCGTAGACGAGGGGACGGCGGAAGGCGAGGCCGTAGACCGCCTCGTCGAAGCCCTGCCGATGCAGGTCCAGCCGGGTCGTGTAGCGGCTCAGGAGTTCGCCATTCCGGAACAGGAAGACCCGGGTCTCGAACGGGCCGACGACGACGTTCGCAGGCACTTCGATCGTCGCGCGGAACAGGCTCCGGCCGATGAAGGCGACCGCGTATTCGCTCGTGCGGTAGAGGTTGTCCTTGTTCTTCAAGCGGACGATGGCTTCACGGAACGAGCGGATGTCGCTCGCCGTCCGGCCTTCGGCGCTCTTGGCCAGCTCCATCGGGACGTAGTCGAAGCCGATCCCCGTCGATTTCAACACCTCCGGGGAGGCTACCTCGTCCAGCGGACGCGTCGCTGCAATGGCGTAGTAGCTCGGGACACTGTCGAACGTCACGGAATCGGTGTTGAGCCAGATGCCGGCGACGCGGCTCTTCTTGCGGGCCGTCAACCGGGTCGGCGTGCCCACGACGACGATGACGACGTCATAGAGCCCTGCCTCCGGGCTCGATTGGCGACTGTGGTCGACGGCGCCGAAGACTACGATCTCAGTGCCTGAGAAATTCGATGTGACCGGCACGTTGCGCGTCGAGACGTCGGCCTGAACCGTCTCGCGCGGCAAGGCCGCCTCGCCCGCCGCGCCCCCCTGCTGCTGTGGCGGCACCGGGTCGATCCGCTGGGGCTCAGGCACGGGAATAGGCGCCACGCGGTCGCGCCGCTGAGCGAGGGCCGACCCCGCGAATGCCGCGGTGAAGACGGCCAACACGATCGCCATCACGGCGACGATGTGCGCGACCCTTGGCCGCCGCACGACGACTGGCATTCTCGAGCCCTGCCCGGCAACGATTGCTATGGGGGCACAGGACAGCAGTCCGCCTTGATTTGCAAGATGGTGCGACGCCTGCGGAGCGCTATTCATTCGTCGCAACGGGGTTCGCGCAACGCTTTCAGACGACAGGCGGAAAGCCCCGAGTTGTGCCCGGGGCTCCCCAACCCTTTCGCTCAGCGCGTCGAGATGCTCGCGGCCTGGCGCCAGACACCGCCGGCGACGCGGGCATTGTTGGCCTGTTCGCGAGGCGTCATCGGACGGAACGCGGCGACCTTGCGGTCTCCGGCCTGGACGGTCTCGGCAGGCAAGCGTGCGATCAGCTGGTCACGACGCGCGGCGGCATCCTGATCACCACCCTTGGCGGCGAGCGTGTACCACATGTAGGCCGTCGCGTGGTCCTTCGGTACGCCGAGGCCGCTCTCGTAGAGCACGCCGAGATTGTACTGGCTGTCAGCCAGTCCGTGCTGGGCGGCCATCGTGAAGAGGCTGGCGGCGCTCGCGTAATCGGGCTGATTGTCGGCGCCACTGGTCGCCATGACGGCCAGATTGTGCATCGCCTTCAGATTGCCCTGCTCAGCCGCTCGCCGGTACCAGACCTTCGCCTGCGCGACATCGCGCTTCACGCCCATGCCACGCTCGTAGAGGGTCGCCAGGCGGTACTGAGATACGGTTTCACCCTGCGCCGCCGCACGCTCGTACCAGACGGCAGCATCGCCGAAGCTCTGCTTGACGCCACGGCCCTCGGCGAACCGGGTCGCGACCTCGAGCTGGGCCGATGCATTGCCTTTCGCGGCGGACAGACGAAGAGAGTTCGGTCCGATCGTGACCGGCGGGAGAGGCACCTGGCGGGCCTCGGGCTTGGTCGGGGCCGACGGGCTCGCCGGCTGCGCGCCAGTCGATGCCGTCGTGATGTCGATGGTGCCGGGGGGGGCGCCATGGGATCTCGCTGCGGTGACCGCGGCACGCTGCGAGAGCTGGGCGATGTGCGCCTGCTCGCGGACCCTCATGACCTGATGAATGTTCGGCGTCGGGCCGTCCTGGGCGACCGTGATGCCAAGGCCGCCAGTGGCAAAGGGCTCGGCGGGTGCCGAGGCTTCCTGCTGCAGGGCGCGCGGCACGACATCTTCGTCGGTCCCCGACGAGCGGCGAGC
>JBGSJD010000012.1:0-3748 GCA_041742195.1 Hyphomicrobiaceae bacterium | reverse complement strand
GCGCGCTGTTCGCCGCGTTCTCCTATCTCTCGCTCCGCGAGGCGATCCTGACCCTCGACCCGACGGCGAGCGCGGTCGTGCGTTCGGCCTTGGCCGGCGCGGCGATGACGTCGGTGTCGTTCGTGCTGGTCGGCGGCTATCTGCTCGCGACCGAGGCGCGCGAATTGGGCCGCATCCGGCACTGGCCCGCGATCTGCCTCTTCGCCGGCTTCAGCAGCGCCGCCGGCACCATCGGCTGGTTTCTTGCGTCAGCCCTGACCAACGCGTCCTATGTCGCGGCCGTCGCTCAAGTCCAGATCGTCTTCGCCCTCTTGATCTCGCGCTACTGGTTCCGCGAGACCATCCGCCCGCTCGAGATCGTGGGCATCGTGCTCATCCTGTCGGGCGTCCTGATGTTCCGATTGGTGTGAGGCGACGGCATCGCCGGCCTCAACCCTTGCCGCGCATCGCCGCGAGTTCGGCGTCCGTGAGGCCTGCCGATGCCAGCACTTCGTCCGTGTGCTCGCCGAGCGCCGCCGCGAATGACCCCACCTTGACCTCGGACGCCGACAGCCGGAACGGCGGATTGAGCGCCTTGAACGTGCCGCCGCGATCCTCGACCGGCGCCAGCGCCTCGCGATGCGCGATCTGCGGGTCCTCGAGCACCTCCGCGACCGTCCGGTAGGGCGATGCCGGCACGGATTCGCGTTCGAGCGCCGCCAGCACGTCCTTGCTCGGCAGCGTCCGCGACCACGCCTCGAATTCGTCCATCAGTTCGGCCCAGTTGCCGCGCCGGTCGAGATACTTCGCAAAGCGCGGGTCCGTGATCCAGTCCTTGCGCCCGGCGGCGGCGCACAGACCCTGGAACGTCCGCTCGCTGGCGACGGCGAAGTGGATGTAGCCGTCCTTCGTGGCGACCGGGCTGAAGATCGGCCGCTTCGGCGGCGGCGGCAGCGTGAACTGCGCCGCCTGCAGCTCCGTCACCGTCAACGACAGCATGCTTTCCAGCATCGAGACGTCGACGTGCTGCCCTTTCCCGGTCGTGCCCCGCTGATAGAGCGCCGTCATGATGGCACCGAAGGCGTACGTCCCCGAAATGACATCCGCGACGTAGATGCCGCAATTGTCCGGCTGCGTGCGCCCCGGCTGATACGCCATGTGCGCGAGATCGAACCCCGAGGCGGCATGGATCACCGGCGCGTAGGCCGCGAGTTCGGCCGAAGGTCCGGTTTGGCCATATCCCGAGATGGAGCAATAGACGAGGCGCGGATTGATCTCCGCCAGCGATGCATACGAGAGGCCGAGCCGCTTCGTGACGCCGGGCCGGTAGTTCTCGACGAACACGTCGGCTTCGGCTGCGAGGTTGCGCACCGCCTTGACGGCGACGGGGTCCTTCAGATCGAGCACGACCGAGCGCTTGCCGGCATTGAGCTGCCCGAAGTTCGTCGACGCGCCCGACCGGAGCGGCGGCCGAGATCGCATCATGTCGCCTTCCGGCCCTTCGATCTTGATCACGTCGGCGCCGAGATCGGCCAGCATCCGCGTGCAGTGCGGACCGGCGATGGTAGTGGTCAGATCGACGACTTTGAGGCCGGCCAGCGCCTTGCGGTCCATGGGGTCTCCCTCCGGTTTCGTTTGCCCGCAAGGTTCGGGGCTTCCGTGGGCGGAGGCAAGAGCCATCTTGGGTCCGGCCGTCGTCAGCCCGCCTTGGGGCCGATCCAGGCGGCGAGCACGCGGTCGAGCGCGGTATCGCCTTTCGCATCCGGGAGGTTGGCGTCGAGGCGCCGATAGCCCTCGCCCGCAGCCTGATGGTAGCCCGGATGACACCCGAGATCGGCCAGTCCCTCGGCGATGTCGTCCATCTCGATCGCCCAGCGGGCCGCCTTCTGGTCGAGCTCGCTCGCCGCCGCATTGAGCGTGGTGACGAGCCCGGGCCGCACGCTGTCGAGTTCACCGATCACGCGATCGAGGAGGCCCACCTTGGCCGCCGCCGCCATGACGTTGGCGAGCAGCGCCGCCGCCCCCTTGTTCGCAGCCGCAAAGAGGATCTTCATCTCGGTGGCTTGCGTCAGGCTGTCCCCGAGCCGGAACACCGGCATCCGCTCAGATGCCAGCGCCTCGAGCACGCCGGCGTGTGGCCCGGAAACGTAGAGCCGCGTCTTGATCCGCGCGCCGGGTGGTGGTCCGATGATGCCGCCGTCCGAAAACGTCAGTCCAGCCCGCGCGACCGTCCCTGCGATCCGCGCCGTCTTCGAGGGCGTGATCGAGTTGCAATCGACGTAATGCAGCGATCGGCCCGCAGCCAGCCGGCACACGGCATCGGCGAGCGGCTCGGCCTGATCCGCCGGCACGATCGAGAGAAACGTGTCTGCGGTGGCGACCACGTCCGCGAGGCTGGGCAGCAGATCGATACCGAGTTCGGCGGCCCGTTCGCGGCTCCGCGCCGAGCGGCCCTCGACGGTCGACACGACCCGGAAGCCCGTGGCCTTGAGATCGCGCGCCACGCCCGCGCCCATGGCGCCGAGGCCGAGCACACCGATGGTCTGGGGAGTTTTCGGCGCGGTCATGGGAGCCTCCACTGTCGCTTGCTTGCGAGGGCTCCCTTAAATCAGACCGTCCGCCGAATGACCAGCGGGGGCTTGGCCGCGCGCCCGAGGACGGACATCAGGCCGACTTGGCGAGCCTCGGACGCGGCAGCACCGGCTTCTGCGCGTCACCCCTGGCCGGCTGTGCTCCGGGCGGTGCAAGGAAGCTGTCCCAGCTGTCCTGGAAGCGCTTCAGGTTCGCCCGTGTCATGTCGGCGAGAGAATCGGCGCCGACCTGCTCGAACACTTCGAGCGCCGGCACCATGGCGGAGGCAGCCGCCAGCCAGTGCTTCCGCCGGTCGCCCCGCTCGCCGAGGCGAATGAGTGCCGTGCCGAGGTTCATCTGCGCGATGGCCCATTTGAGCGGCTCCGCCTCGCGCAGCAGTTCCTCGAGCGCGAGATGGTACGCCGCGACGGCCGCATCGAGCTGCGCGGTATCGTTGAGATCCCGGTCGCCGAGGGCGGCCAGCGCATTGCCGAGGTTCATTTGCGTCAGCGCCCACCGCCGTGGCGCGATCACCCGCGGCGTCACGTCGAGTGCGGCACGGAAGGCGACCACCGAGGCGTCGAGCTGCGCCTGCGAGCCCTCCTGCTCGCCGATACCGAGCAGAGCCAGGCCGAGGTTCATCTGTGCCTCGCCCCACCGGTCGGTCTCGTTTTCCGGATCGATCAGGCCGATGGCGGTGTCGTAGGCCGTTGCGGCTTCCTTCAGCAGCGTGAGCCCACCCTGTCGCTCTTCGATGGCGAGCAGAACCCCGCCGAGCCCCAGTTGGAGGTCGGCATGCTCCGAAGCCATCATATCGCTCGGCACGATGCCCACGGCGTCGCGATAGGCCTGCGCCGCCTGCATCAGCGTATCGATCGAGCCGTCGACCTCGCCCTGTTTGGCGAACGCCCGCGCGATGGCGATCCGGGCGAGCCGCAGCGACGCCTCGTCCCGCTCCCGCTCGAACAGCTGGATCGCCTTCTGGTAGATGGCGATGGCGTCCTTCAGGCGCCCGTTGCCCGGATCACGCTCGCCGAGCGCCAGCAGCGCGTCGCCGTGGCCGAGACAGGCGTCACCGAGCAGCTTCGAGTTGTTGCCTTCGGCGGCCGAGCGAACGAGCGCCGTGAACGAGTTGAGCGCATCGGACAGCACCGTCGCGTCGTTCCGCTCGCGCGCATGACGCAGCAGCGCGTTGGCC
>JBGSJD010000011.1:0-2574 GCA_041742195.1 Hyphomicrobiaceae bacterium | reverse complement strand
GACATCGGCGCCACCAGCAGCAGGCGCGGATCGCGCTGGCGGCGCTCGGCGGGCACGTCGCGACGGAAGTGCACGAGGCGACAGAAGGGGTGGTTCCAGACAACGTCCTCCGTGACCCCCACCGGGCACCCGTCGACGGTCGTCTCGCGCAAGCCGAAGGACGGCTTGTCGTAGCGGCGGGTGGTCCGCTCGAACACCTCGAGGGCGGCTGCCGCATGGCGGCCAGCGTGTGTGTGCCCGAACGGATTGAACGGATTGCTCAGCAGCAGCCGCGCATGATCGGCGGCAAATCGGGCCGGCCGAACCGCAGCATGGCCAAACTCGTAGAGATGGTAGAGCATTTCCCGACCCCCATCGCTCTGGACATGCCCGCTCGTCGAGCCGATCGCTCGACGGCCTGTTTTGCACAGCTACCGGGCGTGTCGCCTTGGCTTTTCCCCAAAGTCATGCTGACGCGATTCGAGTCGATTAGAAAGTGGCTTGCAGATCAAAGGATCTTTGCCAGACGGTCAGCAATCGCATCGGGGCCGGCGAGGTGGCTGAAATGAGCGACATATCGACCGTCAGGGCCCATGAGGTAAACCTGGGCCGAGTGATCGTAGGTAAATCCGGCCGTGCTCTTTTCGTCGACGACCTTCTTGAAATAGACGCGATAGGCCCGCGCCGCCGTCGCGATGTCCGCCGATGAGCCCGTGAGCCCGACGAGGCGCGGATGGAAGCTCTTGACGTATTCGGCCATCCCGGCCGGCGTGTCGCGCTCGTGGTCGACGCTGATGAAGACGGGGACGATGCGCTCGGCCTTGTCGCCCAGTCGATCCAGCGCAGCGGCCATGACCTGGAGACCGGACGGGCAGATGTCGGGGCAATGCGTGAAGCCGAACAGGACCAGCATGTAGCGGCCGCGAAAGTCCGCATCCGTGACGCGCCGGCCGGTCTGGTCGGTCAGCTCGAACGGGCCACCGACGCGGGCCTCGCCGACGGGTTTCGCAGGCGCGAGAAGGCGGCTCCGCGCTTCGGGAAAGACCAGTAACGCGGCCAGTCCACCGATCGCGAACGAGAGCATCGCCAGAATGATCAGCCGCGTCCGCATTCGATCTGCCCAAAGCCATCGACCCGCATGACTTAGTGGCTTTACCCACCGCGATCCAGAGGCATGGACCACGGCTCCTTGCATCGCCTCTAGGGTCCGCTACAAGTGGTCGCAGCTCACAGAGAACCCAAGCAGATCCATGCCGACCGGCACAGCGAGCGCCCTCGCGCGCGATCCCCACCACAACGAATGGACGCACCTCGGCGGCGAGGCCAGCCGGCTGCGGATGCAGACGATCATCCGCCTCAGGTGGTTCGGCGTCGGCGGCCAGCTCGTCACCGTTGCCGGCGTCTATTGGGGTCTCGGCTACGAGTTTCCCGTCGGGTGGTGCCTGGCGCTGATCTCGCTCTCTGCGTGGCTCAACGTCTTCCTGCGTATCCGCTATCCGGCGCGGCACCGGCTCAACCAGTCGTTCGCCACCGTGCTGCTCGCCTACGACGTGCTCGAGCTGGCCGCGCTCCTGTTCTTCACGGGCGGGCTGCAGAACCCGTTCGCGTTCCTGCTGGTGGCGCCGGTCACGGTCTCGGCCGCGACGCTGCCGGCCCGCAACACGGTCATTCTCGGGGCGTTGGCACTGGTTGCGTCGGGTTCGCTCGTCGTGTGGCACCATCCGCTACCCTGGGCCGCCGGCGCACCGATCGACCTTCCGATCCTCTACAAGCTCGGTGTCTTCGCTTCGATCGCTGCCGGCATGACGTTCCTTGCGCTCTATGCGGGCCGCCTGTCGAAGGAATCGCGGCTGATGTCGGATGCGCTGGCGGCCACCGAACATATCCTGGCGCGCGAGCAGAGGCTGCATGCGCTCGACGGTCTTGCGGCGGCGGCCGCGCACGAGCTCGGAACGCCGCTCGCCACCATTGCCCTCGTCACGAAGGAGCTGGAACGGAGCGCATCGGAATGGCCAGCGCTGCAAGAGGACATCGTGCTCCTCAGGACCCAGGCCGAGCGGTGCCGCGAGATCCTGCGGAAGCTGACGCGGAGCCCGAGCGAGCAAGATCCGCATCACGTCAGCCTGCCCGTGACGCAGCTGCTCCAGGAGGCCTCCGATCCCTACAGCCGCACCAAGATCCGAATCGAGATCGCCGCCGCGCCGGCATCCGATGCCGATCTCGCGACCGGCGAAGAGCCGATCGGCGAGCGGCGTCCCGGCGTCATCTACGGGCTCGGCAACCTGATCGAGAATGCGGTCGACTTCGCCCGCGATCGGGTCACGATCACCGCGTCGTGGACCGATCGGGAGGTCGAAGTGACGGTTGCCGACGATGGGCCCGGCTTCTCGCCCGACATCATCGACACGCTCGGCGAGCCCTACGTGACGACGCGCCAGAGCGGACAGCGCCTCGGGCGATCCGGCAGCGAAGCCTCGGGGCTCGGACTCGGCTTCTTCATTGCAAAGACCCTGCTGGAGCGCTCGGGGGCGAAGGTGTCCCTCGCCAATCGCGAGACGCCGGAGCGAGGCGCCATCGTGCGCGTGACCTGGACGC
>JBGSJD010000010.1:0-1761 GCA_041742195.1 Hyphomicrobiaceae bacterium | reverse complement strand
ACGAGCGGGTCGCCGGCTCGGCACCGAAGGTGTTCGTTGCCGCACTCGGCCCGCTCGCCGCCAATGCGACGCGCGCTACGTGGATCCGGAACTTCCTCGCAGCCGGTGGCATCGTCGGCGTAGGGGGCGAGAGCTACATGACTTCGACCGACGCCGGCCGGGGCTTCGCCGAGAGCGGCGCTTCGGTCGCATGTCTCACCTCGTCGGACGAAGTCTACGGGGAACTCGGCGAAGCGACGGCCTCACTGCTCAAGACCGCGGGGGCGAAAAAGGTCTATCTCGCTGGCCGTCCGAAAGACGATGCCGCGCTGAAGGCCGCGGGCGTCGACGATTTCATCTTCGCGGGCGCGGACGCCGTGGCGCTGCTCTCGCGCCTGCATCGCGAACTCGGTGTGGCGCAAGGATAGCGCGACGGGCCGGGCTCACAGATAGGTCGCGGCGATATCCACCGTCGAGCGATTGCCCACATCGTCGAAATGATCGGCGAGGAAGCGGTCGCCAGCCCTGCGGCCAGCCTGGAACAGGCGCTCGATGAAGGCGCCGTCCGGAGTGAGCTTGCTCCAGGCGCCATGCTGGCGCATCTCGTCGTCGTCGCGGATGGCGTGGATCAGCATGCGCTGATAGCGCGACGGATCGAGCCCCTCCTGCTCCACGAGACGCGACACGAAGGCGATCGCGCGCATCTCGCGCATGAGCGAGGAATTGAAGGAGATCTCGTTCATGCGATCGAAGATCTCCGGCGCCGTCTTCGGAAGCCGGTCCTGCACCATCGGATTGATATGGACGATGATGACGTCCCGCGACGCGCCCGAGTAGATCAGCGGAAAGATCGCGGGATTGCCCATGAAGCCGCCGTCCCAGTAGTGCTCGCCATCGATCTCCACGGCCTTGAAGATGTAGGGGAGACAAGCGGACGCGAGGACGGCGTCGGCGGACAATTCGCTGTTGTCGAAGACCTTGATCTTGCCAGTGCGCACGTTGGTTGCGCAGAGGAAGATGCGGGTGGCGCGCGGGCTCCGGCAGAGGGCCTTGAAGTCGACGACCTCGGTCAGGATGTCGCGCAGCGGGTTCAGGTCGAGCGGGTTCAGCTGATAGGGCGAGAACGTGTGGGTCACGGCCTGGAACATGAGATAGGCCGGCGACAGGTCCATCGGCCAGGTCGCGCCGGCAAGCATGCCGCCGAGCGCGTCCGGGCGAAACATGGAGAAGGCTTCGCCGGCGGTGCCGATCTTGCGCCAGAATTCCGCGAGCTTGCGGCGACCGCCCTCGCGGCCCCCCTCGGCCACACCCCAGGCCATGACGACGGCGTTCATGGCGCCGGCGCTGGTCGCGCTGATGGCGTCAGGCGCGAGACGATCATCCTCGAGGATGCGATCCAGTACGCCCCAGGCGAAGGCCCCATGCACGCCGCCACCCTGCAGGGCCAAGTTCACGGCCTTGCGGCTGCCGCGCTCCTCGAGTTGCTGCGGGGTGCAGGCGGAATTGAAGATGCTGCTGCCCGAAGCGGGCGGCGGAGTGCTCATCGGTGCCGTCCCTGTCCCGAAACCGTGAGCCAACTGCCCACATCGAGACTAAGAGCAGGCCCGTCGGACTGCGTCCAGAGAGACGCGCCGGTTGGGTTGACCGGACACGGAAAGGTGACGACGGGGAGCTGCGCGTCCCACCGAACCGCCGGCTGCCGCATGACCGATCGACCGGCCGAAGCGCGCCAGACTTTTACTTGCGCCGGGGTGGCGGACGGCGGCCGCCTGCGCCGCCTGC
>JBGSJD010000009.1:0-3096 GCA_041742195.1 Hyphomicrobiaceae bacterium | reverse complement strand
GCTCTACGCCGCCGCGACCGAGAGGCCCACTTCGGAGCCGGTCGCCATCAGCGTGACGGCGCGCGTACCGGCGGCGGGCCGGATCACATAGCCGCCCTTGGCCGACAGGTTCTCCGAGACGTCGCCCGTCCGGAGGTTCGGCACGTTCTGCCGGGTCAACGCCAGGATCGACGGCGTCCGCTCGGTGGCGACGGCAAGCGCCCAGCACTCGGCCGTTTCGACGCCATCGGCGGGCCGGAAGACATGCAGGTTCGGAATGGCGCGCAACGCCGCCAGATGCTCCACCGGCTGATGCGTCGGCCCGTCCTCGCCGAGCCCGATGGAATCGTGCGTCATCACGTAGATGACGCGCTGTTCCATCAGCGCCGAGAGACGGATCGACGGCCGGCAATAGTCGGTGAACACCATGAAGGTGCCGCCGTAGGGCACGACGCCGCCGTGCAGAGCCATGCCGTTCATGGCGGCGGCCATGCCGTGCTCGCGCACGCCGTAGTGGATGTAGCTGCCGGAGAAGTCGCCGGGCTTGATGACGGCCTGCGCCTTCGCCTTGGTGTTGTTCGAGCCCGTCAGGTCGGCCGATCCGCCGATCAGGCCGGGACAGGCTGCGGTGAGCTTCTCGAGCGTGAGTTCCGACCACACCCGCGTTGCTTTCTGGCCGGTCTCGGCGGCAGCGGCCTCCTTGCAGGCCTTGATCGCCGCATCGATGGCGGGCTTGGCGGCAGCAACCGGATTGGCGAGCGCCGCGCGCTGTCCGGCCTCCAGCTTCCCGAAGCGGCCTTCCCACGACTCGCGCGTGCCAGCACCACGGCTGCCGGCGGCCCGCCAGGCGGCGAGCACGGCGTCGGGGATCTCGAACGGCCCGTGCGGCCAACCGATCTTTTCCCGCGTGCCCTTGATCTCGTCCGCCCCGAGCGGCGAGCCGTGCGATGACGCCTTGCCTTCCTTGGTCGGCGCGCCGTATCCGATGCGCGTCTTGCAGGCGATCAGCCACGGCTTCGAGCTATCGGCCTTGGCCGCCGCGAGCGCCGTGCTGATGGCGGCCGGATCGTGCCCGTCGATGGCGATCGTGGCCCAGCCCGAGGCCTTGAAGCGCGCGATCTGGTCCTCGCTCGTCGAAAGGCTCGTCGGCCCGTCGATCGAGATGCCGTTGTCGTCGAAGAGGACGATCAGCTTGCCGAGGCCGAGATGGCCAGCGAGCGAGATCGCCTCCTGGCTGATGCCTTCCATAAGGCAGCCGTCGCCCGCGATCACCCACGTGCGATGATCGACGATACCGTCGCCGTGCCGCGCATTGAGGATGCGCTCGGCGAGCGCCATGCCGACCGCATTGGCGAGACCCTGCCCGAGCGGCCCGGTGGTCGTCTCGATGCCCGGGGCGTGCCCATACTCCGGGTGCCCGGCGGTCTTCGCCCCGAGCTGGCGGAAGTTCTTGATCTCGTCGAGCGTCATGCCCGGCGTGCCGGTGAGATAGAGAATGGCGTAGAGCAGCATAGACCCGTGTCCGGCCGAGAGCACGAACCGGTCGCGATCCATCCAGTCGGGGTGGCCGGCGTCGAGCTTCATGTGCTCGCTGAAGAGGACGGCCGCCACGTCGGCCATGCCCATCGGCATCCCGGGATGGCCGGACTTGGCCTTCTCGACGGCATCCATGGCGAGGGCGCGGATGGCGTTCGCCATGTCTTTGATGGACGCCCCGCCGGGTGTCGTCGCTGCGTTGGCCATGTTGGTATCTTCCTTCCCGCCGCGTACCTGTCCGGGGCGCACCCCTCGATTGGGTTGAACCCATAGCTGTCAAGTCCGGCTCAGTCCACACCGGGACGCCGCTGACTAACCGGTGGCGAGCCGCTGCAGGGCGGCGATCGATCGCGACGTTGCGGCCGCCGGCTCGTCCGGCACATGCGTTTCGACGACGAAGGCGATGTCGCGCGTGCCGGCCGCCGCATGGATCGGCGCCAGCAATTCGCGGAACGGGATGTCGCCTTCGCCGAGCGCCACCATGCGTCCTTTCGCGTCGCTCCAGTCCTTGAAGTGGATCTGGTCGACGTAAGGCGCCAGCGCCGCGAGATCGGCAGTGCTCGGCCGCTCGGTGCGCCAGGCGTTCGGAATGTCGAGCAAGGCCCTGAGCCTCGGATGCGCAAAATGCCGGACCGCCGCCAGCAACTCGCTCACCGTATGGATATTGCACACGTGCTCGTTCTCGACGTGAAGCCGCGCGTCATGCCGTTCCGCGAGCCGGATGAGCGCGGCGTAATCGCCCTCCAGCTCTCCGAGCGTGAAGCCTGGATGCTTCAGGAGCGAGAAGACACGCAGGTTCCGCGTGCCGAGTATCTCGGCGCATCGGAACGCAGCTTCGTAAAGCTGTTCAGGCGTCCGGCCCTTGGTGTCGAAACCGAACTGGTCGCCCATGTCGGCGGCAGCATGTCCCGGTGCGGGCCACTTGAGCAGCGGCGTGGCGAGCGCCCCCACTGTCAGTCCCGCATCCTTGATCTGGCGCGCGGCGGCGATCTGCTCGGCCGGATCGAGCGACATGAAGTTGACCCCGCCGATCGACCGCACATCGACCGTGTCGAGCCCGTGCTCGGCCGCCATACGCAGCCCGTCGGCGAGCACGGGCGACACTTCGTCGGTGATGACGGAAAGCGTGATCCCCATGGCCGGCCCCCGCACGATCTCGAGTCAGTTTCGCACCACGGCCTTCACCGCGGCGTCGTCGGCCGGCAGAGACGCCAGCTCCGCGAGCGTGATCGGTTTCACAGGCGCCCGCAACCGGTAATGCCCGACCTCGCCCGGTGTGATGCCGCGCCGCGCCGCGATCATCTCGGTCACCGTCAGGCCGCACAGCCGTCCCTGACACGGACCCATCCCGCAGCGTGTGTAGGACTTGAGCTGGGCCGGCCCGATGGCCCCGAGATCGATGCCCTTCTCGACCTCCGCCGCCGTCACTTCTTCGCACCGGCAGACGATGACGTCACCGGTCGGACGGCGGAACGCGTCGCCGGGGCGGTAGAGCCGGTCGAGGAATCCGCGCGCCCGCAATTTCCGGCGTAGTTTCGCTCGCTCCGAGCGGCCGTTCGGCACGGGCCCGCTCGCCCCGAG
>JBGSJD010000008.1:0-3259 GCA_041742195.1 Hyphomicrobiaceae bacterium | reverse complement strand
CCAGCGCGTGTGCCCGATCCCGGCCTTGCCCGCGAGCGGCTCGCGCACGAGCCGCTCCGAGAGGTTCCTGAGCTTCCCCTCGGCGCGCCGGCGCTCGAGATGGCCGTTCTCGACCGTCGCGACGCCAGCCGAGTCATAGCCTCGGTACTCGAGCCGCCGGAGAGCATCCACAAGGTCTTCGGCTACGGGCTTGGCGCCCAGAATTCCAACAATTCCACACATGGAAGGTCACCTCCAGGGTCGCTCGACCCGCCATTCCGAACCGGTCCGCTCGTTCGGTCCGGCCTTCTCGTCAGTCTTGAGAGACTGCCGCCAGGACGCCATCCGTTCATACTTCGGAACCAGATAACCCCCACGGCACGGACGCAACACGACCAGCCGGACTGTTATCGTTAGCTATCCGCCATTCGACATCGCACCGCAACATGCCGCCTGCACATAAGGTTTCCGGGTACGGACACGCACCCGGTTTCAACCACTTCTGGCCGCCGACTTGCGACGCAGCATCAGGGTCCGGAACTTCTCGGCCCAGCCCACCCGCTCGCTTTGCTCCGCCCGCGCGATACCGAGGGCACCGGCCGTCACGTCGCGGGTGACGACACTTCCCGAGGCCACATAGGCCCCCGCCCCGATGGTCACGGGAGCCACAAGCGACGAGTTCGAACCGATGAAGGCCCCCTCGCCGAGTATGGTCTTGTGCTTGGCGAAGCCGTCGTAGTTGCAGAAAATGGTGCCCGCGCCGATGTTGGCGCCGGCCCCCACGTCACCGTCGCCGACGTAGGCGAGATGGTTGGCCTTGGCCCCGGTACCGAGGCGCGCGGCCTTCACCTCGACGAAATTGCCGATGTGCGCATCGCGCCCGATATCCGCGCCCGGCCGGAGCCGCGCGAACGGCCCCACCTCGGCGCCTTCGCGAATGACGAGGCCATCGCGGCTCTTGCCGTCGATGCCCTGGAAATGACAGTTCGCCTTGATCGTGACGCGGTCCTCGACCGTCACACCCGGCCCGAAGAACACGTTGGGCTCGATCGTCACGTCCACGCCGAGGCGCGTGTCGTAGCTGAGCCAGACCGTGTCCGGCGCCGTCATGGTCACGCCGGCCAGCATGAACTCGCGTCGGCGCGCCTCCTGCCAGAGCCCTTCGGCCACCGCGAGCTGATCGCGCGAATTGACCCCCATGACCTCCCGCTCGTCGCAGGCGACGGCAGCGGCCCTGAGCCCATCCTGCCGCGCCACTTCGACGGCGTCCGTCAGGTAAAATTCAGCTTTGGCATTGGTGTTGCCGATGCGCCCGAGCAGACCGGCAAGATCCGGAACGCGGAACGCCATCACGCCCGAGTTGCAAAGCCCGATGCGACGTTCGGCGTCGCTGGCGTCCTTCTCCTCGCGAATGGCGAGCAGCGAACCGTCGTCGCCCGTGACGAGACGTCCGTATCCGCTCGGATCTGCCGGGCAAAAACCGAGCACGGCAACGCTCGCACCCTCGTCGAGCGCCTGCCGCAGCCGCTTGAGTGTCGCGCCGGTGATGAGTGGTGTATCCCCATAGAGCACAAGGACGTCGCCGCGATGCCGCATCAGGCGCTGGCGGGCCGCGAGCACGGCATGCGCCGTGCCGAGCTGCTCCTCCTGCACATGAACGTCGAGATCACCCTGGTCCAGTTGCGCGATGCGCGCGACCTGCTCCATGCCCGGCCCGATGACCAGCGCCGTCGTCGATGCGCCCGCCGCACGAGCCGCCCTGAGCACATGGGCGACCATGGCCAGACCACCGATCGGGTGCAGGACCTTGGGCAGCGAGGACTTCATCCTCGTCCCCTTGCCTGCTGCGAGCACAATCGCCAGCATCTCGTGCATGTCTCCGTCCCCTCGTCAGCCCCGCCGCGAACATCAGCAAATTAGGCAGCGTACGCCGCACTCGAGTGCACGCTCCATGCCAGATCGGACAGATACGCACAGCGGCACAAGGCAATGACTGGTAAACGCCAACTTAACGGCGCTTCGACGGCGGCAAGATCACGCGCAAACCTGCTCCGAAAGCCCGATACGTTACAGATTCTGCGCGTTGAACGTATCGCAATCGCGAATCTGTGCCGTTTCGAGCCCCTTCCGGAACCAGCGTACGCGCTGCTCCGAGGACCCGTGCGTGAACGCATCCGGCACCACGCGCCCCGTTTGCTGACGCTGGATCATGTCGTCGCCGATGGCGGCCGCCGCCCTCAGGCCCTCTTCGATGTCACCCGGCTCGAGCCGGTTCTTCAGCTGATGGTTTCGGGCCGCCCAGACGCCGGCGAGACAGTCTGCCTGCAACTCCATGCGCACCTGGATCTGGTTCGACTCGCGCTCCGACCTGACCCGCTGCTTCGCCTGCTGCACCTTTTCCGCGATGCCGAGGATGGTCTGCACATGATGCCCCACCTCGTGCGCGATCACGTAGGCCTGCGCGAAATCGCCGGGCGCCTTGAAGCGTCGCTTGAGCTCCTCGTAGAAGACCAGATCGATGTAGATCTTCCGGTCGAGCGGACAATAGAACGGCCCCATGGCCGCCTGACCGGTGCCGCATGCCGTCGGAAAGGCGCCCGAGAAGACGACGAGCTTCGGCTCCTCGTACTTGCGACCGAACGACTTGAAGATCTGGTTCCAGACGTCTTCCGTGTCGGCCAGCACGCGACCGACGAACTTCTTCATCTCGTCCTGACCGGGGTCCACGCTCGCCGTCCCGCCGCCCGGCAATCCCGGGATTTCGAAAGGGTTCTGCGTGGTCCGCGGGCCCGGATCGGCCTTCGGGAACTGCGGGAACTCGATGCCCCCGGTACCACCGCCCCCGACGCCACCGCGCAGGATATCCATTGGGTTGACGCCGAAGAACAGCATCAGCGCGCCGACGATCAGCAGCGTCGTCAGACTGAGACCACCACGCCCGCCGCCGCCGCCCATCGGAATCCGGAAGCCGCCGCGACCGAACGGCGAGCCACCGCCCTGGCCACGACGATCTTCGAGATTGCTGCTCTCGCGATCCTTATCGTCATACCGCATCTGGCGATCCTCTCCCGCAGCGCCGCGACCAACTCGGGCAGCGACCGTCATACTCCGCATCTCGCCGGAATTCAGCACGCCGTTGGTCCGCCGACAAGGCTCTAAACCCCGACCGCAGCGACCAACTCACGACGACTTCCCACCGTCGCCGATAGCGCGCGTGATCGGCCGCGCTGCCCGGTCGGCCAGCACCAGCGCCGCTTCCGCCGTCTTCGACCGCGACCGC
>JBGSJD010000007.1:0-4980 GCA_041742195.1 Hyphomicrobiaceae bacterium | reverse complement strand
CGGCGGGCGCTCGCGCGTGCAGCGCTCCGTCGCCATCGAGCATCTGGGAGCGAACGCGCAGCCCGGGATCTCCTCGCGCAGCGACGGCACGATGCCACGGATCTCCTGCAGCCGCGTTCGCGTCGTCTTGCGCGCACCCGGCGTCGAGCGACGCGGGATCGAGCCGATCAGTCCGCGCGTATAGGGATGCTGGGGGTTGTCGAGAAGCTCGGACACCGTCGCCTCCTCGGCCGTGCGCCCGGCGTACATCACGATGACCCGCTCGGCGACCTCGGCCACCACGCCGAGATCGTGCGTGATGAGGACGATCGCGGTCCCGAGCCGCTCCTTCAGCTCCACCATCAGCTCGAGAATCTGCGCCTGGATCGTCACGTCGAGCGCCGTCGTCGGCTCGTCCGCGATCAGCACCTGCGGATTGCAGGCGAGCGCGATGGCGATCATGACGCGTTGGCGCATGCCGCCCGAAAGCTGATGCGGATACTCGCCGGCCCGCCGCCGGGCGTCCGCGATTCGGACGAGTGTCAGCATCTCGATCGCCCGCTCGGCGGCAGCCTTGTTCGACAGGCCCTGGTGGATGCGGAGCGTCTCCGCGATCTGGAAGCCGACGGTGTAGACAGGATTGAGCGACGACATCGGCTCCTGGAAGATCATCGAGATGCGATTTCCGCGGATGCGGCGCATTTCGCTCTCGTCGAGCTTTGTGAGTTCCATGCCGTCGAAGTGGATCGAGCCGCCGACGACGCGGCCGATCTCGCGCGGAATGAGGCCCAGGATCGAGAGAGCCGTGACGCTCTTTCCGCATCCCGATTCCCCGACGATGCACAGCGTTTCACTGCGATGGAGGTCGAACGACACGCCATCGACGGCGCGCACCACTCCGTCGCTCGTGAAGAACTGTGTGCGCAGATCACGCACCGAGAGAATGGGCTCGGTGCTGTCGCCTCGGGTTGCGATGCTGGACGTTTTGTCGGGAGCTGCCATGGCGCCTCACATCCGCCGCGCGATGCGCGGGTCCAGCATGTCACGCAGCCCGTCGCCGACGAGATTGATGGCGAGCACCGTGATGGCGAGGCAGAGCCCCGGGAAGAAGATGATCCACGGCGCGATCTGGAAGAAGGTGCGCCCGAGCGAGATGACGTTGCCCCAGCTCGGGATCTCGGGTGGCGTACCGGCGCCGAGAAACGACAGGCCGGCTTCGGTCAGGATCGCGGACGCGCAGACGTAGGTCGCCTGCACGATCAGCGGCGCCGCCGTGTTGGGCAGGATGTGCCGCATCATGATGACGGAGTTGCGCGTCCCCGAAGCGATGGCCGCGTCGATGAACGGCCGCGCCCGGACAGAGAGCACGACCGATCGGACGAGGCGCACGACACGCGGAATCTCGGGGATCGTGATCGCCACGATGACGATGAAGAGGCTCGCCTTCATCAGCGTGATGAGCGCGATCGCGAGCAGGATCGCGGGGATCGACATCATGCCGTCCATGAACCGCATGACGATGGCGTCGACGCGGCGATAATAGCCGCACAGCACGCCGATCACGAGGCCGAGGAACGTCGCCAGCGCGGCGACGCAGAGACCGACGATGAGTGAAATGCGCGCGCCGTGCACGACGCGGCTGTAGACGTCGCGACCGAACTGGTCGGTTCCGAACCAGAATTCGGCCGATGGCTTCTTCAGGCGATTGGTCGGCTCGAACTGCAGTGGATCGCCGGCGAGCCAGGGCGCGGCGATGGCCACGACCGAAAGCGCCGCAAGGATCACGAGCCCGACGACGATGGTCTTGTGCCGGCTCATCCAGCGTATGGTGCCCGACCGCTGTCGCGTGCTGACCGGCGCGGGGAGGGGATCGGCGACGATGGCCATCGGTGTTCCCTACTGCCGGATGCGAGGATCGAAGAGCGTGTAGCTGATGTCGATCAGCAGGTTCACCAGCACCTTCGACGCCGCGAAGAGGATGATGAGGCCCTGGATGATCGGATAGTCCCGCTTCAGGATCGCATCCACGGTGAGACGGCCGAGCCCCGGAATGTTGAACACGGTCTCCGTGATCACGACTCCCGAGATGAGCAGCGCGAACCCGATCCCGATGACCGTCACGATCGGCACCGCCGCGTTTTTCAGCGCGTGACGGAGCAGCACACCACTGGTCGCCACGCCCTTCGCGCGCGCCGTCCTAATATAGTCCTCGGAGAGCACCTCCAGCATGCTCGCGCGTGTGATGCGCGCTATGAGCGCCATGTACGTCATGCCAAGCGCCAATGCCGGCAGCGTGATCGATCGGAGCGTGCCGCCGATGCCGTTGGCGAGCGGTTGATAGCCCTGCACAGGCAGCCAGCGGAGCTGGATCGCGAACACGTAGATCAGCAGATAGCCGACAAGGAACACCGGCACCGCGAAGCCGAGCACCGAGAAGCCCATCACCACCCGGTCGATCGTCGAGCGGGCCTTCCACGCCGCGAGCACGCCCATCGGGATCGCCAGCACGACGGCGACCGTCAGCGTCGCGACGGCAAGCACCAGCGACGGCTCGAGGCGCTGCTTGACCAGCGTCATGACGGGGAGGTTGGAGAAGATCGACGTGCCGAGGTCGCCGCGCAGCAGGTTCCACACATAGAGCCCGAATTGCTCCCAGATCGGCCGGTCGAGCCCGAGCTTCTTTCGGATGCCGTCGATTTCTGCAGGCGAGGCGTCGTCGCCGGCGATGACGGCCGCCGGGTCACCGGGCGTCAGGTGCAGGAGGAAGAACACGAACAGCGCGACGACGGCCATCACCGGAATGGTGGCGAGCAGCCGGCGCAGGATGTAGGTCGTCATGCGGGCGCCTCGGGATACGACGGGGCTGCGGGCCGCCGGGCAGGTGGTTTGCCCGGCGGCATGCGGCTGACGTCAGGTGACGAGAGCCTCACTTCTTCTCGATGTTCCACATCGGCGGCACGGACGGCACCGACAGCACGCCGCTGATCTTGTCCGAGCGGTAGGCCACCGGATTGACCCACTGCGCGAACGAGATGTAGGGCACCTGGTCGTAGGCCCGCTTCGAGAGCTCGACGGCGAGCTTCTTGCGCGTGTCGACATCCTGCGCGAAGGCCCACTGCTTTCTCAGGTCTTCGAATTTCTGGTCGCAGGGCCACCCGAACCAGGCCTTGTCGCAGCCCATGCCGACCGAGACGTGCGTGATGGGATTGGAGGACGAGAGAACCGAAGTGCCGGTGATGAAGATGTTCCATCCCCCTTGTGCCGGCGGCTCCTTCTTCGCGCGCCGGGAGACGACCGAGCCCCAGTCCATGGCCTGCACGTCGAGCTTCAGGAAGCCGGCCTTCCGCAGCTGCTGGATCATCACGAGGTTGGCGGGATTGATGTACTGGTGGTCGGTCGCGTGCAGGATCGTGATCGGCTCGCCGTTGTAGCCGGCCTCCTTGAACAGGGCCTCGGCCTTCTTGAGGTCCTTCGGCGCCTTGTAGGCGTCCGAGCCGGCATCTGTTTCCATCGCGACGCCACAACCGAAATACGAGTAGCAGAGCTTCTGCATATTCTTGTCGGCGGCGATGGTGTTCAGGTAGTCGGCATTGTTGATGAGGTAATACATCGCCTGCCGCGCCTTCACGTTGTTGAAGGGCGGATGCAGGTGATTGAGCTGGATGATCCCCATGGTTCCCATGGCCGGATGCTTCTCGAGTTTGACGCCGGGCGTGGATTCGAGGATCGGCAGGAAATCAGGCTGAGGGTTCTCGAGATAGTCGATTTCTCCGGCGACGAGGGCTGCCTGCGCAGTCTGCGGGTCGGAGAGCCAGATGAACTCCACGCGATCGACTTTCACGACCTTCCCGCCCGCATGTCCCGAAGCCGGCTCTTTCCTCGGCACGTATCCGGCGAACTTTTCGTAGACGGTCTTGGAGCCGGGAACCCATTCTTCCTTCTTGAACACGAACGGGCCGGAGCCGACGACCTCCTCGATCTGCTTGAACGGATCAACCAGCGCTTCCTTCTCGCGCATGACGAAGGGAATAGACGTGCCGATCTTGGCCAAAGTCTCGATGAGCAGGCCGTAGGGCTCCTTGAGCGTCCACACGAACGTCTTGTCGTCCTTGGCCTCGAGTGAGGCCGTGTAGCTGAAGAGTTGCTTGCCGGCGCCGTCCCGCTTGCCCCAGCGGTTCATCGAGGCGACCACGTCCTTCGACGCCACGGGCGAGCCATCATGGAACTTGAGGCCGTCCCTGAGCTTGAAGGTGTAGACTTTACGGTCGTCACTGACGGTAAACGTATCGACCATCTGCGGCTGCGGCTTCAGATCGGCGTCGCTGGAGAACAGCGTGTCGTAGATCATGAGGCCGTGGATGCCGGCGATCGTCTGCGTCGTCCAGAACGGATCGAGCGTTCGCACGTCGGCGTGCATGGTGACTTTCAGCGTCTTCGGCGTCTGGGCGACCGCCGGCGACATGAGGGCGAGGCCGGCTAAGAATGAGGCAGCGAGGCCCCATCTGCGACGAGAACCGTTCAGCATGGTGACGTCTCCCTTTGTTATCATTGCAACGGATCAGAAAATGATGCCCGGCTTTGTCTCGTCGTCGAGGGGCCAGATCGGTCGTTGGACTTTCGTGTAGGGGATGCGCCGATAGTCGCGCGCCAGCGGCGCGTCGCTGTCGACGTAGAGGACGCGCTTTGCGATGGGGCCGAATGCGGCCATGAAGTGGTTCGTCGATTTGACGACCAGGATTTTCCGGGTCAGTGGATCGATCCCGACATTCGAGAAGAGTTCGAGGCCGAGCGCCTGTGTCCGTTTGCTGATGAGAACCACGTCGACGCCGCCGATCCGTATGGCGGCGCAATCGCCGACTGGAACGCGTGTCGGCCCGAAGCTCTGCCAAGCGTCGCGGACCACCGCCGTGACCTCCACCGTGGCGTCGACGGGCTGGCCGGATTGCGGCCCGGTCTGGCTTGGGGGCGGTAATGGGGGCGAAGAGACTTAAGGCGATTGCG
>JBGSJD010000006.1:0-2370 GCA_041742195.1 Hyphomicrobiaceae bacterium | reverse complement strand
TGACCTCGCTCCGCCTCTATCAGATGGGCAAGCCCACGCTGGCGGCCCTGCCCGGTCCCGCGGCCGGCGCCGGATTCTCGCTGGCGCTCGCCTGCGACATGCGGATCGCCGCCGACACCGCCACCATGACGACCGCCTTCGCAAGGGTGGGTCTCACCGGCGACTACGGCGGCACCTACCTGCTCACCCAGCTCGTCGGCACGGCCAAGGCGCGCGAACTCTACCTGTTGGCCGACCGCATCGACATGCAGGAAGCGCTGCGGCTCGGGCTGGTGAACTGGGTCGTGCCCCGGGCTGAACTCGAGGCGCGCACCATGGAGATCGCGAAGCGCCTCGCGAACGGCCCACGCGTCGCGCAGCGCCTGATCAAGGACAACCTCAATCGCGCGCTGACCGCCACGTTCGCCGATTGCCTCGATATGGAAAGCGCCAATCTGGCGGCCGCCCGGAACACCGAGGACCACAAGGAAGCCGCCGCCGCCTTCGCTGAGAAGCGCCCGCCCCGGTTCAAGGGCCGCTGAACGCGCGGCCCCGCCGACGTGGGACTTCCACGAGACCACCGCACCCACTAGTGTCGGCGGTCCGTTCGATGGACTGCCCGCAAGTGGAGTGCCCGTGATGGCCGAGAAGTTCCCTGCTGCCCGCTATACCGATGCCGAGGCCCTCGAATTTCATGCGCGTGGCAAGCCGGGCAAGCTGGAGATCGCGGCCACGAAGCCGCTGGCGACCCAGCGCGACCTTTCGCTCGCCTATTCGCCGGGCGTGGCTGTTCCCGTGCTCGCCATCGCCGAGAACCCGGCGCTCGCCTACGACTACACGAGCAAGGGGAACTTCGTCGCCGTGGTCTCGAACGGCACGGCCATCCTCGGTCTCGGCAATCGCGGCGCGCTCGCCTCGAAGCCGGTGATGGAAGGCAAGGGCGCGCTGTTCAAGCGCTTCGCCGACATCGACGCCATCGACCTCTGCGTCGACACCGAGGACGTCGACGCCTTCATCAATTGCGTCCGTTACTTGGGCCCGACGTTCGGCGGCATCAACCTCGAGGACATCAAGGCGCCGGACTGCTTCGTGATCGAGGAGAAGCTGAAGGAGCTTCTCGACATCCCGGTCTTCCACGACGACCAGCACGGCACCGCGATCATTGCAGCGGCGGGCCTCGTCAACGCCCTCGAACTGACCGGCCGCACGCTCGAGAGCCATCGCCTCGTGATCAACGGGGCGGGCGCTGCCGCGATCGCCGTTGCCGATCTCCTCGTGGCGATGGGCATGCCGAGGGCCAACATCACGCTCTGCGACACCAAGGGCGTCGTCTATCAGGGCCGCAAGGACGGCATGAACCAGTGGAAGTCGGCCTATGCGGGCAAGTCGAAGGCCCGCACGCTGGCCGAGGCCCTCGATGGCGCCGACGCGTTCTTCGGGCTCTCGGCGAAAGGCGCCGTGACGCCGGACATGGTGCGCTCCATGGCCCCGAAGCCGATCATATTCGCCATGGCGAACCCCGACCCCGAGATCACGCCCGAGGAGGTGCAGGCCGTTCGCGACGACGCCATCATGGCGACCGGACGTTCTGATTATCCAAACCAGATCAATAACGTGCTGGGTTTCCCCTTCATCTTCCGCGGCGCTCTCGACGTACAGGCCAAAGGCATCAACACCGAGATGAAGATCGCGGCCGTACGCGCGCTCGCAGCGCTGGCCCGCGCCGAGGTTCCCGATCAGGTGGCGGCAGCCTTCCACGGCCGCCGTCCGACCTTTGGTCCGGAATACATCATTCCCGCACCCTTCGATCCGCGTCTCATCACCCACGTCCCACCGGCCGTGGCTGAAGCCGCCATGGCGACGGGCATGGCGCGCCGGCCGATCGTCGACATGGACGCCTACATCGCGCGCTTGAGCGGCCGTCTAGATCCGGTGGCCGGCTGGCTGCAGTCCACGTTCGAGAAGGTGCGCGCCAATCCGAAGCGCGTCATCTTCGCGGAGGGCGAGGAGCCGGCCGTCGTGCGCGCCGCCAATTCCTACCTCGGCGCCGGGTTCGGCGAGGTGCTTCTGGTGGGTACGACCGACACCGTGAAGGCGACGTTCGCGGAACTCGGCATCCGCATGAAGCCCGAGATCGCACTGATCGACACCCGCAAGTCGCCCTACACGGAGCAGTTCACCGACTATCTCTACGAGCGCCTCCAGCGGCACGGATACCTCCGCCGCGATTGTCTCCGTCTGGTGCTGAACGAGCGCAACATCTACGCCGCGCTGATGGTGGCCCACGGCCACGCCGACGCCATGGTGACGGGGGTCACCCGCAACTGGACGTCGATCCTCGGCGACGTCACCCGCGTCATGGACGTGCAGCCGGGGCGGCGCGCCGTCGGC
>JBGSJD010000005.1:0-3013 GCA_041742195.1 Hyphomicrobiaceae bacterium | reverse complement strand
CACCGCCCACCGCGAGAATGTCCGCTTCGTGCCCGAGCTGGCGGAGCCACGCGGCGACCATCGGCGCGCGCACGCATTCCCCGTTGTCACTGAGCACGATGTGCGCGCCCTTGACGCCGACCCACTGGTCCGTGGCCTGCTGCAACTGCCCGCCCGGCGCGTGCAGGAAGAGAGGCAATCCGTTCGCCTTGTGCTCTTCGCTGGTCCGCACATCGAAGAGGAACGTCGTCCGGCTCATGTCACGCGCCGCGGCGATGACGTCGGCGGCCTCCAGATAGCGCACGCCGTGCTTCTCGGCATGGGCCTTGGCCCGCGCCTGCTTGGCGGCGATGGCGGCCGGCGACGTGTCGCCCTGCGGCGCCTTCCGGTCGGCGCCGTGCTCGATCGGAATGCCTTCGAGCCAGAACCCCTGCGTCCCGTTTTCGAGGGCCACCACCTCGTTCTCGACACCCCAGTCGATCAGCGTCTGCGCCCCGATGATGGAGCGCGTGCGGCCGGCACAGTTGACGACGATCTTCGTTTTCGGGCTCTTCACGACGCCGTCGATATGCAGCACGAGTTCCCCGTTCGGCAGGCTCATCCCGCCCGGAATATTGAACCTCCGGTACTCGTCCCATGTCCGCCCGTCGACGATGACCATGTCCTCGCCGCGCTGCTTCATCTCGACGAGATCGCGCGCGGTAATGCGCGGCGTGTGACGTGCGATCTCGACGATCTCGCCAAAGGTTTTGGACGGCACGTTGACGCCTTCGAACAGCGCATAGCCGGCCGCCTTCCAGCCCGGCGCTCCACCTTCCAGTATCGCGACGTCGCTGTAGCCCATGCCTTCGAGCCGTCGCGCGGCCGTCGCGGCGACGCCCTCGCCGCCATCGAACACGACGACCCGCGTCGCACGCCGCGGCACCAGCTTTTCGATGTCGAGTTCCAGTCGGCTGTAGGCGCATGGCACGGCGAACAGCGGATGGCCCTCGCTGTAGGCACCCGCCTCCCGCACATCGAGTAGCGCGATCTCCCGGCCGTCCTTGAGCGCTGCCTTCAGCGCTTGAGCGGTGATCGACTTGGTCATGGTCTTTTCCTCGGTCTGGAACGATCGCTGGTACGTCGGCCACGATGGCATCACCGGGCTGGACCGGTCAACGCGGGCGCCACGTCTGCGATCGACGACCGGACGTGAGCGATCTTGCCTAACGAACCGTCAATCTTAACCGCGCCTTTACCAGGATTGAGAGAATCTGAATCCGTCCCCGGGCCAACGAAGCTGCACCGCAGCGCCGCCCGGGGCCGTCGTAGCGCGTGAGAAAGGTCCCACAATGATCGGTCACGTCTTTCGTATCTCCACCATCTTTGCGACCACGATGCTCGCCTCTGCCCTGGCCCTCGCCGTATCGATCGGCATCGGCGGCACACTCGAGCGAACGACGGCGAAATGCAGGTCTTGCCCTGGCATCGCCGAAGCCATGCGGCTCGAACCTCCCCGCCGGATCGTCATGGCCGAAGTCGCCCTCCATCGCTCGCGCGGCGGTCTCCGCATGGCCGAGGCGATCCGCTGAGCGACGGTCCCGACGCATCCACCTTGCGACTGGACGGGCTTTCGTGATCGATTGGAGCTGAGCGTCGGAATGGCGCCGGGTCTCGACACAATGGATCACGAGGAGCGCCGGACATGGCAGCGGACAAGGTTGCGATCATCACGGGCGGCGGCACGGGCATCGGCCGCGCCGCCGCGTTGCATCTCCAGGCAGACGGCTGGAACGTCGTTGTCGCCGGGCGGCGTAAGGACGAATTGGACAAGACCGTCGCCATGGCGAAGTCGGGCGGCGGCAAGATGCTGGCCGTCGCCACCGACGTGACGAAGCAGGAGCAGGTCAAGGCCCTGTTCGCCGCCACGAAGGACGCCTTCGGCCGCCTCGATTTCCTGTTCAACAACGCCGGCATGGGCCTCCCGGCCGGCCCGATGGAAGACATCAAGCTCGCTGACTGGCAGCGTGTCGTCGACCTCAACCTGACCGCGTGCTTCATGTGCGCCCAGGAAGCGATCCGCATGTTCAAGGCGCAGTCGCCCCAGGGGGGCCGCATCGTCAACAACGGCTCGATCTCGGCCCACGCCCCGCGCCCGATGTCGGTCGCCTATACGGCGACGAAGCACGCCATCACCGGCCTGACCAAGACCATCGCCCTCGACGGCCGCCCCTTCAACATTGCCTGCGGCCAGCTCGACATCGGCAATGCCGACACCAACATGGGCGGCCGCATGAAGGCCGGCGTTCCCCAACCCCGCGGCGACATCATGCCGGAGCCCGTGTTCGACGTGGAGCATTGCGGCTCCGCGATCCGCTACATGGCGAGCCTGCCGCTCGATACGAACGTGCTCACGATGACCATCAAGGCGAGCGCGATGCCCTTCGAAGGCCGCGGCTGAGCCGGACGTCATCATCGATAGGCCGGAGTTCGTCGCGAGGCAGCTCCGGCCGCTGCTCCAGTGCGAGCAAATCTCCCCTTCAAGCGTCGGGTGCCCCATGGCCGAAACCGGGTCGAAAAGCCGGATCCAGATCGACATCACCGAGCACGCGCCGTTCGCGGGCGGCATGGCGTTCGGCGACGTGGGCCCCTACGAGCGCCTGCGCGGACGGGCCCAAATGGCGATCGATCCAGAAGCCCCCGGCGTCGACACGATCTGCGACCTCGACAAGGCCCCGCGTGACGCGGACGGCCTCGTGCGCATCGCGACCGACCTCCTGATCCTCCGACCGGTCGACCCCGCGCGGGCCAATCGCCGGCTGTTCTTCGACTGGGGCAATCGCGGCAACATCCGCTGCTTGCAGTTCTTCAACGACGCGCCGGGGTCCAACGATCCCCGCTCGGCCGCCCACGCCGGCAACGGCTTCCTCATGCGCCGGGGCTACACGGTCGTGACAGCGGGCTGGCAGGCGGATCTTCTCGCCGGCGACCACCGCTTCCTGCTCGACGTGCCTGTGGCGATGGACGGCGGCAAGCCGGTCACGGGCAAGGTGCG
>JBGSJD010000004.1:0-5807 GCA_041742195.1 Hyphomicrobiaceae bacterium | reverse complement strand
GATCCTCGCCAAGATCGAGGGCGGGGCGTCGCGCGGCTGGAGCCGACAGGAGGCCACGACGGACGCCGTCGACAACGCCGGACGGCGCATGATGGGGTTCGCGGCGGAAAAGGACGTCCACGACGCGCGGCTCTGGATGCCGATCACGCGGGCGACGGGCGCGCTCGGCAACACCAGCTGCTTCGTCGGGACGGCCGAGCAGGTGGCGGAGGCGCTCATCGAATACTACCGGCTGGGCGTCGACTCGTTCCTCGTGCGCGGGTTCGATCCGGCGGGAGACACGGTGGAATTCGGGCGTGAACTCATTCCGCGGTTGAAGGAGGGCGCGCTCCGGATCGACCGGGAGCGGCGCTGAGGGGAGAACGCGTCGCCTTGCCTCGCGGTCGCGGCCCGCTAGAGTGAGGCCAAGCCAGAACACGAAAGCGCCGAGAGCCCATGAGCCCCAGCCCCAAGACCCTGTCGATCGCGCTCGCGCAGCTGAACCCGGTGGTCGGCGATCTCGCCGGCAACAGGGCGAAGCTCGAGCAGGCGCGGGCCGAGGCGGCCAAGCTCGGCGCCGATCTCGTGATGTTTCCGGAACTCTTCATCTGCGGCTATCCGCCCGAAGACCTCGTGCGCAAGCCCGCTTTCGCGGCGGCCTGCCGGGAGACGATCGAGGATCTAGCCCGCTCGATGGGCGATGGGCCGGCCGTGCTGGTCGGGACGGTCTGGCCGGAGGACGGCAAGGTCTACAACTCGGTGGCGCTGATCGACGGTGGGCAGGTGGTGGCGGTCAGGCACAAGGTCGACCTCCCCAACTACGGCCCGTTCGACGAGAAGCGGGTGTTCGACGCCGGGCCGCTGCCGGGGCCGATCAATTTCCGTGGCGTCAGGATCGGCGTGCCGATCTGCGAGGACATCTGGAAGGACGAGGTGGTCGAGTGCCTTACGGAGTGTGGGGCCGAGATCCTGCTGGTCCCGAACGGCTCGCCGTTCGACTGGCGTAAGGCCGACGTCCGCCTCAACATCGCGGTCGCACGGGTGACGGAAAGCGGCTTGCCGCTCGCCTACCTGAACCAGATCGGAGGGCAGGACGAACTCGTCTTCGATGGCGCATCGTTTGTGCTCAATTCCGACGCCAGCCTCGCCGTGCAGATGCCAGCCTGGGAGGAGCGGATCGTCGCGACGCTGTGGGATCGGACGGCCGAAGGGTGGGTGTGCCGATCTGGCGAGAAGGCGCTGATCGAGGAAGGCGACGCGGCGGGCTATCATGCCGCCGTGCTGTGCCTCAGGGACTATGTCGGCAAGAACGGCTTTCCGGGCGTGGTTCTGGGTCTGTCGGGGGGCGTCGATTCGGCGCTGGTCGCGGCCATGGCAGCGGACGCGCTCGGGCCGGACCGCGTGCACGCCGTGATGCTGCCGTACCGCTTCACCTCGAACGAGAGCCTCGACGACGCCGCCAAATGCGCCAACGCGCTCGGCATCCGCTACGACACGGTGCCCATCGCGGCGGCGGTCGAAGGCATCTACGGCATGCTCGAGCCGATGTTCCAGGGCCGGGAGCGGGATATCACCGAAGAGAACGTGCAGAGCCGCGTGCGCGGGACGACGCTGATGGCGGTCTCGAACAAGCTCGGCTCGATGCTGCTGACAACCGGCAACAAGAGCGAGATGTCGGTCGGCTACGCGACGATCTACGGCGACATGAACGGCGGGTTCAATCCGGTGAAGGACCTCTACAAGATGGAGGTCTACCGGCTTTGCCAATGGCGTAACGCGCACGTGCCGAAAGGCGGTAAGGGGCCGGGTGGCATCGTCATTCCGGAGAACATCATCACCAAGGCGCCGTCGGCGGAACTCCGGGAGAACCAGAAGGACCAGGATTCGCTGCCGCCCTACGAAGTGCTCGACGACATCCTGAGCTGTCTCGTCGAGAACGAGATGCCGCTGGCCGCCATCGCCGCCCGGGGGCATCCGGTCGAGACCGTGAAGCGGATCGAGCGGCTCCTGTATCTCGCCGAGTACAAGCGCCGCCAGGCCGCGCCGGGGGTCAAGATTTCCTCGCGGAGCTTCGGTCGCGATCGGCGGTATCCGATTACGAACAAATTTCGCGAGGACGCCAGCCGCATGCCGCGCTACGGCGCAACCGGGGGCGCGCCATCCATGGTGATGCCGCGCGCCGACGGCGGGGACGTGTCCTGACGGCGTGACGAGGGCGGAAGGCGTCTTACATCGCGTTTGATGTTTTCTGTTAGGGTGAGGGAAATCGGCGCAGACTAGGGTGTGATCCTACAGTCTGTCAGGCGACGCCCATGCCAAGAAACGATCCGCTCCCGGAACCATGGTCCATCGAATGGCCGGATTCGTCCGGCAATGGCGTGCTTCGCGTCGGAAGCCGTTGGATCGCGCTGGCGGACATCCGGGACTGGACGTTCTGGTCGGCGGCGGAACTCAACATCGGTGGGCACGTGGTCGCGATGTCGCTGTTCATGGCGGCTGGGTCGGCGCTCGCCATTCCCGTGGCGATGGGGCTTCTGGATCAGCGGTTTCTGGTCGGGGCCGCGTTGTTCCTCGGTATCGCGGCCATGGTGTGGAGCGACCTCGGGAATGGTCACCCTCTGGTGCTGCACCGTGTGCGGCTGCGGCTCGGCGACGGCCGCGACGTGATCTTCACGAGCGCCAGTTCCGCCGTGAGCCAACGGCTGGTTGCGGCGCTGGAACGCACGCTTCGCCGCTGATGCGGGCTCGCTCGTCGCAGGCATGACGCGGGGGGCGCCAGCCGTGTATACGGAGGCTCGACCGTACGCCAGGAGCGCCCGCCGCATGACCGTCATTGTCCGCTTCGCACCGAGCCCGACCGGGCGGCTCCATATCGGGAACATCCGGACAGCGCTGCTCAACTGGCTCTATGCGGCGCGGCACGGTGGCCAGTTCCTGCTGCGGCTCGACGATACGGATCGCGAACGCTCGACGGAGGCCTTCGCGGACGGGATACGGGAAGATCTCGCGTGGCTGAGCCTCGCCTTTGCGCGGGAGGAGCGGCAGTCGGACCGGATGGGACGCTACGGCGACATGGCCGACCGGCTCAGGGCCTCGGGGCGGCTTTATGCCTGCTACGAGAGCGAAGACGAATTGCAGCGCAAGCGAGCCAGGCAGCGGGCGCGCGGGCTGCCGCCGATCTACGACCGGGCGGGGCTCAGGCTTACCGCCGAGGACCGGGCGCGGCTCGAGGCGGAAGGACGGCGGCCGCACTGGCGGTTCCGCCTCTCCAATACCGAGGCGGGACGGGGCGATCAGCCCGTGCCGACGCTGGTCGACTGGGTTGATCTGATCCGGTCCGATCAGTCGGTCGATATCGGGTCGCTGTCCGATCCGGTGCTCGTGCGCGAAGACGGAACGCCGCTCTACACGTTCACGAGTGTGGTCGACGACATCGATTTCGGGATCACGCACGTCATCCGCGGCGAGGATCACGTGACGAATACCGGCGTCCAGATCGACATCTTCGAGGCGCTGGGCGCCGCGCCACCGCATTTTGCCCATCACAGCCTGCTGGTGGCGGCCGACGGGCAGGCGCTTTCGAAGCGGCTCGGCGCGCTCTCGATCCAGAGCCTTCGGGAGGATGGTATCGAGCCGATGGCGGTCGCCTGCCATGCAGCGCTGCTCGGGACGCCGGAAGCGATCACGGTCTATCCGGATCTCGCGACACTGGCGGAGCACTGCGAGTTGGAGCGGGTGTCGCGCTCACCCGGACGGTTCGACATCGCAGAATTGCGCGCGCTCAACGGGAAATATCTGCATCAACTGTCCTTCGCGGCGGTCTCGGAACGGCTTGCGGCAATGGGCATCGGGGGCGGTGAGGCGTTCTGGCTGGCGGTGAGAGGCAACATTCTCCGGGTGGAGGATGCGAAGCCCTGGTGGACGGTCGTGGTGGGGCCGATCCAGCCGTCGATCGAAGCGCCGGATGTGCTGCGGGCGGCGCTCGAAGCCTTGCCGGCGGAGCCATACGACGACGACACCTTCGCCACCTGGACGGCCGCCATTCGCGCCCAGACCGGCGTCAAGGGGCGAGCGCTCTTCCATCCGCTGCGTCTTGCGCTGACGGGACAGGAGGCCGGGCCGGAGCTGAAGGCCTTGCTGCCGCTGATCGGACGGGCCAGAGCCGCTGATCGGCTCGCGGGGCGGGCTGGGTGAACGCGACTGCGCGGTTCAGCGTGCGACGGGATCGGCGGAACTGGTCGTCGCGCCATCGCGCGTGTCTGTGCACCCTTCAGCATCGAGCTTGCGCATGAAGACGACGGGAATGCCGTTCTCGGTGCCGATGGCCTGAATGCCTTGAGATGAACGGTTGTAGCCGATCGCCTCGAAGAAGCCCGTCGTCGCCGGAAACGAGCGCACGGCAAAGCCACGGAAGCCTGCGGCGCGGGCCTTGTGCTCGACGGCAGCAACGAGCCGGCTCCCGACGCCGAGACGGCCGAACAGCGGCGAAACGTAGACCGAGACGATGCGCGCCGTCGTCCCGGAGTCGTCGGTGGGCACCCAGCCAGCCGTGGCTATGATGCGGCCGTCATGGCGTGCCACCTGAAGATCCTGGCACTGGAGGCTGCCCGTATAGTCCGGTGCATAAATCATCGAGAGCAGAGCCGCGCTGCTTGCCGGCTCCATCGAGGGGCCGGTCAGATAGCGGAACGCGCTGGCATGAAGGCTCCGGATTTCGGACCAGTGATCGAGGCCGGCTGCGCCAATCTCCAGGGGCAGCGTGCCTAGCAAGCGACTCGGTGGCGTGGCCATGACTGATCCGCCGCTCAAAGAGGAATCCGATCCATTGGGACGGACGATAACAGAACTCGGCGCGTCCTGCGCGCACGGAATAGCCGGCAACTGCTCAATTTTCGAGTGATATCAATTCTCAAACAATCAGGAATTGCATTCTTTCGGGTACGCAACCCTTGAGTCTCGGCTTACGGACGGCGGGCGACCGGACGCGGTGGGGCGGCTTCGGCCTTGCGATCGCCCTGGTCGGCTGGTGACGGCGTGTACTCGGCCTGCTTGCAGGAACAGCCCTCGACGTACTCTTTCCGGTATCTGAATGCCGTCTTCAGGCTGGTATAGGGCTTGCGCTCGCGTACCGACATGGCCTGCTCCATGGAGCCGCCGGGGTTCTGGTGGAAGTAGAGTTCGACCGGGGCCGCGCATTTCGACTGGCAGGCTTCGATATCACGAGCGAAGTGGTTCTCGAGGGTCGAGAAGCTGATGGGAAAGTAGTACCCGTCGCAGAGGCGCACGCAGACCGTCCGGTAGGTCGCGAACGGCAGGGTGTTGAACTGATTGCCACGGCCGGTCGGGCCGGTGTCCTCGTCCTGCCAGAGCGACGAGAACGGGTTCTGCTGTCCGCGGCGGGCGGCTTCCTGCTTATACTGGGGGCCGCAATTGTTGCGCGCGAGTTCGCGGATCAGATCGTCCTGGTAGGTGCGCTCGCGCGAGCCCAGAAGCTGGCGGCGCTGGGCGTCGAGTTCGCCGATCCGACGGCGAGCGGCTTCGGACTGGTTGGAGAGGTCGATGCACTGGCGCGTCCGGCGCAGCGACTTGGAGAACAGGAAGAAGTCATAGCAGTCCGAGCGTTCGAGCTGGGTTTCCGCCTGGCGGAGCGTGCGCTCGGCAGTGCGCAGTTCATTCTCGATCTGGGGTAGCTGCTCGCGGGTGCTGCTGCCGCGGCGCTGCTCGTCGACGAGGCGCTGCTCGAGTTGCAGGCAGACGGGACCAGGCTGGCCGTAAGGGCCGCTTGCGGAGGGGGCACCGGGGCGCTGTTGGGGCGGCTGCTGGCCCCA
>JBGSJD010000003.1:0-2442 GCA_041742195.1 Hyphomicrobiaceae bacterium | reverse complement strand
GCGCTCGGCCTGTCGCCGCGGCTGTCCCTGTGGCTCGTCGAATTGCCGTTGGCGCGCCCATCGATCATGGCCGGCATCAACCAGTCCGTGATGACGGCGCTCGGCATGGTCGTGATCGCCTCGATGATCGGCGCGAAGGGTCTTGGCGAGACGGTCCTCGTCGGCCTGCAGCGCTCCGATGCGGGGCAGGGCGTCGTCGGCGGACTGGGTATCGTCCTGCTCGCCATTCTGGTCGACCGGCTGACCCAGGCCGCCGGCCGGCCACGCTGGCTCGGCGACCAGGACCGCACGTCCCGACGCTGAGCCAGCGAGGGGTATGGTAGGCTGCTGCAACACGGGCGCGCTCGAATCGCGTTACGCGCTCGGATGGCCTCCCTCGATTGCGGACCTGCTCGACCGTGGCAATGGCATACCAGATGCGCCGATCGGCGATCCTCGTGTCCGGCGGACTGGCCGTCATGGTCGCGCTTTGGCGAGCGGTCGATGCAGGGCTCGCGCTCGCGCGCGGCTCGGAGCACGCGCTGCTGGCCTATCCCCTCACCGTCGTTCTCCCGGCCGTTCTGATCGCGATCCTGCTCGGGTTTCCTCCGGCCGAAAGCCGCGAAGGCCTTTTGATGCGGGTCGGCACGATCATCCACCTGTTGCTGATCATGGTGTTGCCGGGCGCGGCGCTCCACCTCGCTTTGGGTCTGCCGGTGGTCTTCCTCGTCGTCGAGCTGTTCGAGACGCGGCTCCCCGCCCGGTGGCGCGACCCGCTGGCGAGGCTCGTCATGGCATGATCGAATTGCAGCTCCCCGTCTGGCTCTTGTGGCTGTTGCGTTGGGCCCTGTTTCTCGGCCCGCTCGCCGCCACACTGGTGCTCGCACGCAAGCGCCGTCACGACACGCGCGCGCTGATCGGTGGCCTGTTTGCGTTTCTCTATGGGCTCGGCACGATTTTCGTCACGCATCAGCTTGCAGCGGAGGCCGGTTGGTGGCGCTACGGCGGCGAGACGCTGATGTTCCAGGCCATCCCGGCCGATATCTGGATCGGCGGCGCCCTGGCTTTCGGCCCGATGCTGTCGCTGGCGTTTCCGCAGACGTCGCCGCTGTTGCTGCTGGCGCCCGTTGTGATCGGCTTGCACGGCACCCTGTTTCTGTCGCTTCCACCCCTGCTCTACCCCGGCAGCTACTGGGTCTTCGGCGTGCTGCTGGTCTTCGTGACGGCGCATTGGCCGGCGCTCTGTCTCGCCCAATGGACGGCGGCGCGCCGGGAGTTGCCCTTGCGGGTCGCGATCCTCGCGGTCGGATATGGCTGCCTCGCGTTCGTCGTCGTGCCGTCGGCCATCATGGAGGCGATGGGCGGCCAATGGGCGCTCTCCGAGCGTGCGCCGCTCGCGCTCGCCCTCGGCGCGGTCGCGATGGGCGTCTGTTGCATTCTCGGTCTCTCTGCCGTGCAACTGTTTGCCCTCTATGGCAATGGAACGGCCATACCGCTCGATCCGACCGACCGACTGGTTCGCATCGGCGTGTTCGCGTTCGTGCGCAATCCGATGCAACTCTGCTCGGCCCTGATCTGGCTGATCCTCGGCATCGTGCTGCAGAACGTCTGGGTCGCGTCTGCCGCTCTGATGGCCTGGGTGTTCGTCGCCGGCATGGTGCGCTGGCATCATCGCTACGACCTTATGCTGCGCTTCCCGGAAGGCTGGACGGAATACACGTCCCATGTTCCCGAATGGCGCCCGCGATGGCGGCCGTGGATCAAGCACCCTGCAACCCTGACGTTCGACCCTGCGAAGGCGGCGCAGGCGCGCGCCGTAAGGTGCCTCGAAGCGATGGGCGTGACTGGCCTCGATCTCAGAGCCGCCGACACGAAAGCTCTCACCTATGCGTGCGAGCCCGAAGGCGTGTCCCGGCTCGACGGCAGCGCTGCATTTGCCATGGCCCTTCACCATACGACATTCATCGGCGCACTTTCAGCGGCCGCGGTGCTGTTGATCGTCCTGCCCGTTGCCGGCCTGCGAGACCGGCTGTTGTCCCCTCCGTCAGCCGCAGGTGTGCGCCGTGCCGAGTGATGCGCCAGCCGCGATCGGGCCGCCCGTGCTTCGCAAGCGGCACCCCTCGGCCGCCTTGCTCGGTATCGATCACCTGCTGCGCATCCGTGGCGATCAGCTCGCATTCTACCGCGATCTCCGCGACCGCCATGGCGATGCCGTGCGACTGCGGCTTGGCCCCTATCGCACGTGGCTACTTTTTCATCCCGACCTCGTCGAAGCGGTCCTCACGAAGGAATGGCAGCACTTCATCCGCTTCGAGAAGCTGACGAACGTTGTCAGGCAATGGAACGGGCCGAGCCTGCTGCTCGCGGAGGGGCAGGAGTGGCGCGAGCGGCGTCGCAAGGTGCTGCCCGCGTTCCAATCCCGTCGCATGCCGGCCTACGCGGCGGCCGTCGTCGATCACGCGC
>JBGSJD010000002.1:0-2335 GCA_041742195.1 Hyphomicrobiaceae bacterium | reverse complement strand
GAGGTCGCGGCGGTCGATGGGATCGATGCTGCCACCGCCGCGGGCATGGGCCCGGAAGATCCCGAGCAGGCGACGCTTCTCGCGCGGGAGCTTCTTCGTCGGCTCGGCTTCGTAGGGGAAGTCGTGGGCGCTGTCGGGGCCGCTCCGCGCGACCCGGGCGAGGATGCGGTCGCCGACGCCGAGGGCCGTGTCGCCCACGCGATGGCGACCTTCGGCGGATAGAACCAGAATACGCGGGCGCTCGCCGGCATCCTCCTCCCAGGCGACCGGGACGGCGACGAGGTCGCCCTCGTCGTCGCGGTCGACGATCTCTAGGACGGCCATCGAGGGGACGTGGCCATGGCGCTTCACCGCCTTGCGGTTACCGACGAGAAGGCCTTCGGACGTCATCTCGGCCAGGAGCGTCTTCAGCTCGATGCGGTCGCCGCCCTTGATGCCGAACGCCTTGGCGATCTCGCGCTTGCCGATCTTGCCCTGGGCGCTCGCGAGATAGTGCAGCAACTCCTCACGCGAGGGCACGCCGCCCGTCCGGGGCGTGGAAGTCTTCGGCGGCTTGCCCCGTCCGGGGCCCGGTTTCCTCGGCTGTGCCATGGGCCAGTTCCATAGCAGGTCGCTCCGGGGAGAGACAGAGGCCGGGCTCTTCGGACTGTTGGCAGAGCGTCGTTCGTGTCGCCGCACGGCGGGTTGGCGTCGCGCTCGCGGTTCTGCTTTGCTGAGAGCCGACGTTCACCCCAAGGAGCCTACCGATCATGTCCGATGCCTACGAAAAGGGTCTGAAACTGCGCAAGGAGGTTCTGGGCGATGCCCATGTGGAGCGCTCGATGGCGGCGGCTGACGCCTTCACCAAGCCGGTGCAGGATCTCGTCACCGAGATCGGCTGGGGGGCGTTCTGGACGCGGCCCGGCCTGACGCGAAAAGAGCGCAGCCTCATCACACTCGGCATTCTTGCGGCGCTCGGCCGTTCGCACGAGCTTTCAGTGCATGTGAAGGGCGCCGTCAACAACGGCTGCACGGCGGAGGAGATCCGGGAGGCGCTGATCCATGCCGGCTGCTATGCGGGCCTGCCGGTGACGCTCGAGGCGGTCCGGGTGGCCAAGGGTGTGCTCGACGGTCTCGATGGCGCGAAAGGCGGTTGATCCCGCCGGGGGCGGCGGCCGAGGCCTCGCCACGACCCGATCCGCGTTCTAGACTGCTGCCATGATCGCGATCCAACGCTTCGTTGTGGTCATGGCCGTCGCGGCCGGGGCATCTTGGCTCCCGGTTGGCGGCGCGGGTATCCCGCGGGCTGCGGCACAGTCGGTGGACCAGACAGTGGACCAGACAGTTCTGGCGCCGGCCTACGAAGGATCGCCGTTCCGTGGCGTGCGTGACGGCAACGGCCGGATCATTCCCTGCAGATGCCGGTTCCAGGGGCGGGAGTTCCGTCTCGGCGAGACGGTGTGCATGTCGACGCACGTCGGCACGGTGATCACGCGCTGCGACCTGCTGCAGAACAACACGTCGTGGGTGCCGACCGGTACGGCGTGCACCATCAGCCGCGCGCCTGGCGGCCTTGGTGCGCGCGGCTAGAGCGTTGCGCCCCGGCATGAGGCAACGGCCCCACCCGATGTGGGCGAGGCCGTGCGCGTCTTCGTGTGTTCGGGCTCGATGGGCCCGTGCTCAGTTCTTCTTCGCCGGGGCCGGTGCCGGTGCGGCCGCCTTGGCGGGGGCTGCACCCTTCGCGGCCTTCTTCAGGTCGCGAACGCACTTGCCGCGGAACGACTTGCGCTCCTTGCCCTTCAGGCCCTTGGCGTCGGCCTGCTTGGAGCACTCGATGCCTTCCGGCGTCGAGGCCTTCGTGGGCACACCCTTGGCCTTGGCGGGTGCCTTCGTTGCGGCTGCTGCCGGCGGGGGCGACGTCTTCGTCGGGGCCGTAGCCGGTGCCGTCTGTGCGGCGGCGAGGCTGGTCGATACGATCAGAGCCGCGACGCCCATCGTGATCTTGGAGAGTATGCGCTGCATGGAGCTTTGCCCATTGTTGATGGCTCGCGGCCGCCGTCCGGATCGCGAGTAACAATTCGTTTACTGCTATTTCCGCCCTCATGTCTCGGGTGTAACCACCCTGTCCCCGATCACTTTTTTCGTCAGCTCCCGTTCATGTCCGGGTTGCGCCGGTACGGCGGACCGCGACTCGGGCGTCTTGCCATCGCGTGCAGGCGTGGCCCGGGAGCCACTTTCGCGAAGCGGCCGGGCGCTCCATATTAGCCGCCATGGCCCGAGCCCCGAAAGATCAGACACCGAAGCCGCGCCCGTCACGGGGCAAGAGCGGCAAGCCTGCCGGACCGCCGGTCGAGAC
>JBGSJD010000001.1:0-6480 GCA_041742195.1 Hyphomicrobiaceae bacterium | reverse complement strand
CCACGTCTCGTCGGCGAGGCCCGCGCCCGCGCCCACGCCATGCTGGCCGAGCCGATCAAGGCCGATCAGGCAGAAGCCTGGGGCATGATCTGGAAGGCCATCGACGACGATCGCTTCGAGGCCGAGGTCGATGCGCTGGCTGGCCGATTGGCCGAGGCGGCGACGCAGGGCATCGGGCTCCAGAAGCAGGCGTTCCATGCGTCGGCCGAGAACGATCTCGTCGCCCAGCTCGCCCTCGAGAAGCGCCTGCAGCAGCGCGCCGCCGCCACCGACGACTACATCGAAGGCGTGACCGCATTCCGGGAGAAGCGCCCCGCGCGCTTCAAGGGAGCTTGATCCGACGATGAGCGAGCCGCCATCGGCCCATGATCCGGAAGCCGTGGCGCGCGCCTCAGGCGAGGCCATGTGGGCCGGCGACGCCGCGAGCCGCAGCCTCGGCATGCGCCTCGACGGCATCGGTCCGGGCCGCGCGGTGCTCTCGATGGAGGTCACGTCGACGATGGTGAACGGTCTCGGCGTCTGCCACGGCGGCCTCGTCTTCACGCTCGCCGACAGCGCCTGCGCCTTCGCTTCGAACAGCTACAACCGGCGCATGATCCTGCAGTCGAGCCAGATCACGCTCATCGCGCCGGCTCGCCTCGGCATGCGGCTCAGCGCCGAAGGCATCGAACGCCACCGCGCCGAGCGAAGCGCCATCTACGATGTCCGCGTGACGTCCGGGGACGAGGTGATCGCCGAGTTCCGCGGCCACGTGCGCAGCATTCCGGGGACGCTCTACTGACCGCCGAACCGCTGTTCGGTCTGTCCGCAGGAGGCACGCCATGCACGATATCGCACCGCGGCGCGACGAGCTGGATCCGATCGAGATCGCGCCGGTCGAAGACATCCGCGCGCTGCAGCTCTCGCGCCTCCGGTGGACGCTCGCGCACGCCTACGCGAACGTGCCGCACTATCGCCAGGCCTTCGACGCGAACGACGTGCGTCCCGAGGACCTGAGATCGCTCGCTGATCTGCGACACTTCCCGTTCACGGCGAAAGCGGATCTGCGCGCCAACTATCCCTTCGGCATGTTCGCCGTGCCGCGCGCCGAGATCGCCCGTGTGCACGCCTCCTCCGGCACGACCGGCAAGCCGACCGTCGTCGGCTACACGAAGCGCGATCTCGCGACCTGGGCCGAGATGATCGGCCGCTGCATTCGCGCCTCCGGCGGTCGCCCGGGCATGCGCCTCCACAATGCCTACGGCTATGGCCTCTTCACCGGCGGTCTCGGTTACCATGCCGGCGCCGAAGCCTTCGGCCTGACGGTCGTGCCGGTCTCGGGCGGCATGACCGAGCGCCAGGTGCAGCTCATCTGCGAATTCGAGCCCGACATCATCACGGTGACGCCGTCCTACATGCTGGCGATCCTCGACGAGTTCCGGCGGCAAGGCGTCGACCCGCGCGGCACATCGTTGAGGCTCGGCATTTTTGGCGCCGAACCATGGACCGACGCCATGCGCGCCGAGATCGAGCAGGCCTTCGGCATTCACGCCGTCGATACCTATGGCCTGTCGGAGGTGATGGGTCCGGGGGTCGCCAACGAGTGCGTCGAAACGAAGGATGGACCGACCATCTGGGAGGACCACTTCTATCCCGAGATCGTCCACCCCGACACCGGCCAGCCGCTGCCGGAGGGCGAACTCGGCGAGCTCGTGTTCACCTCGCTGACCAAGGAGGCGATGCCCGTCATCCGCTACAGGACGCGAGATCTGACGCGCCTTCTGCCGGGCACGGCGCGTTCGATGCGCCGCATGCAGCGCGTCACGGGCCGCTCGGACGACATGATCATCGTGCGCGGCGTCAACGTCTTCCCGACCCAGATCGAGGAGCAGATCCTGAAGGTAAAGGCGCTATCGCCGCATTATCAGATCGTGCTGACGCGCGACGGCCGCATGGACGAGATGGAGGTTCTGGTGGAACTGGCGCCGGGAGCGTCGGCCGACGTTGCAGCATCCTCGGCCGCAGAGCTGGCGCACCACGTCAAGAGCGTCGTCGGCGTGACGGCCAAGGTGACGGTGTCGGAGCCGGGCAAGGTCGAGCGCAGCCAGGGCAAGGCGCGGCGTGTGGTGGATCGCAGGGTGGCGCATGTCTCGGGATGAGCCGGCGGGTGAACGTGGCGACTTGGCCGCCACGTTCGGGAGAAAGCGCGTTCCGGCGTCAGCAGCCGTGACGGCGCATGCAGCGGCGATAGCGCCAGCCGTAGCCCCAGCGATACCGGCACTCGCGGTTCCAGCGCCGGCAATAGCGGTAGTGGGTCTTCTCGATGAGGTTGTCCATGACCGGCAGACGCGTCGTGGGCGCCGCGCCGGCTGCACTGGCTCCCGACCCACTGAACGGGATCGCTGCCATGGCGAGAAGGGCAGCGCCTGCGATGGTTCGAAGCATCTCGACGTCTCCTTGCTTTGGTTCGAAATCCCCGACGGCCACGAGTGTCAGAATACCGGCTTAACGCGACATGAACGCTGCAGCCTGATCGGCCCGGAGCGAGATGTCGAAGCAACTCCCATCGGGTGTCTCGCCACCGGGCGAGAAAGCGCTATAATTGACTCCAACAGTCACAATTCCAGCCTCTGAGGCACGTGGCGAGATGCCCGATACGACCCTCGTCGACTACTCGACCAAGATCCCGAACAACGTCAATCTGGCGTCGGACGATCGCGTCCTGAAGGCGCTGGAGCAATGGCATCCGGGCTACATCGACTGGTGGATGGCCATGGGACCGGACGGCTTCCAGTCGTCCGACGTGTACCTGCGCACCGCCGTGTCGATCGATCCGAAGGGCTGGGCCAAGTTCGACTACGTGAAGATGCCCGAGTACCGCTGGGGCATTCTGCTTGCGCCTCGCGACGAGGAGCGCCTCGTCAATTTCGGCGCCCACAAGGGCGAGAAGGCCTGGCAGGACGTGCCGGGCGAGTATCGCGCCATGCTGCGCCGGCTGATCGTCATCCAGGGCGACACCGAGCCTGCGTCCGTCGAGCAGCAGCGCCATCTCGGCAAGACCGCGCCATCGCTCTACGACATGCGCAACCTGTTCCAGGTCAACGTCGAGGAAGGCCGTCACCTGTGGGCGATGGTCTACCTGCTCCACAAGTACTTCGGCCGCGACGGCCGCGAGGAAGCCGATGGTCTTCTTCAGCGCCGCTCGGGCGACGCCGATAAGCCGCGCATGCTCGGCGCCTTCAACGAGGAAACGCCGGACTGGCTGTCGTTCTTCATGTTCACGTTCTTCACCGATCGTGACGGCAAGATGCAGCTCGAGAGCCTCGCCCAGTCGGGCTTCGACCCGATGTCGCGCACCTGCCGCTTCATGCTGACGGAAGAAGCGCACCACATGTTCGTCGGCGAGACGGGCGTCGGCCGCACCATCGAGCGCACTTGCGAGGCGATGAAGGCGGCCGGCATCGACGATCCGTTCGATACGGTCCGCATCCGCGCACTGGGCGTCATCGACCTGCCGACGATCCAGAAGAAGGCCAACCTGCACTATTCGTTGTCACTCGATCTCTTCGGCTCGGAGGTCTCGACCAACGCCGCCAACTTCTTCAACGCGGGCCTGAAGGGCCGCTTCATGGAGACGCGGATCGAGGACGACCATCAGTTGACCAGCGCCACCTATCCGGTGCTGAAACTCGTCGACGGTGACATCCGCACCGTCGAGGAGCCGGCGCTGACCGCGATCAACATGCGCCTTCGCGACGACTACACGAAGGATTGCCAGGGCGGCGTCTCACGCTGGAACCGCATCATCGAGAAGGCCGGCATCAAGTTCCAGCTGACCTTGCCGTCGGTCGCCTTCAATCGCCACATCGGCGAGTTCAAGGGCATCCACGCGACGCCCGACGGCAAGCTGCTCAACGATCAGCAATGGGCCGCGATGCGCGACCAGTGGCTGCCGTCGAAGGCGGACGGCGACTTCATCGCCTCGCTGATGCAGCCGTGCTGGGATCGCGGCAAGTTCGCCTCGTGGATCTCGGCGCCCAAAGTCGGCATCGACCAGAAAGCCGGCGACTTCGAGTACGTGAAGATCCACCGGGGTTGAGCCGCAAGCACGTGCCGCTGCCGGCGCCGATGTCGCGGCGCCGCAGCCGCCGAAGCTAGACCGCCTCGGCCTCGCTCTTTCGCTCCATGCGCTTCCGGACGTTCGGATCGAGCCAGCGCTTCCGGAGGCGGATCGTGAGCGGCGTGATCTCGACGAGCTCGTCGTCCTGGATGTAGCTCATGGCCTTCTCGAGCGTCATGCGAACGGGCGGCGTCAGGATGAGGGCTTCGTCCTTGCCGGAGGCGCGCACGTTGGTGAGCTTCTTGCCCTGGATGACGTTGACGACGAGGTCGTTCTCGCGGCTGTGCTCGCCGACGATCATGCCCTCGTAAACCTTGGTCTGCGGGTCGATCATCAGTGCGCCACGCTCCTGCAGGTAGAAGAGCGAGTAGGCAGTCGCCTCGCCGACGCCGTTGGAGATGAGGACGCCATTGCGGCGACCAGCGATCTCGCCCTTGAACGGCACATAGTCATGGAACAGCCGGTTCATGACGGCCGTGCCGCGGGTGTCGGTCAGAAGCTCGCCCTGATATCCGATCAGACCGCGCGTCGGCACGTAGAATACGAGGCGCGTGCGTCCGCCGCCCGAAGGGCGCATCTCGCGCAGCTCGCCTTTGCGCTCGGAGAGCTTCTGGACGACGATGCCGGAGTGCGCCTCGTCGACGTCGACGATGACCTCCTCGACAGGCTCGAGCCGCTGGCCGGTCGCCTCGTCGGTCTTGGTCACGACCTGCGGGCGCGAGACGGTCAGCTCGAAGCCCTCGCGGCGCATGTTCTCGATCAGGATGCCGAGCTGCAATTCGCCGCGGCCGGCAACCTCGAAGCTGTCCTTGTCGTCGTTCTCGCGGACGCGGATGGCGACGTTGCGCTCGAGTTCTTTCATGAGCCGGTCACGGATGACGCGGCTCTGCACCTTGTCGCCCTCCTGGCCGGCGAAGGGACCATCGTTGATGCGGAACAGCATGGCGAGCGTCGGCGGATCGATCGGCTGGGCCGGGATGGGCTTGTCCACCGCCGGATCACAAAGCGTGTCGGCCACCGTCGCTTCGGTGATGCCGGCGATGGCGACGATGTCGCCCGCTTCCGCGCTGTCGATCGAGGTTCGCTCGAGGCCGCGAAAGGCCAGCACCTTGGTGACCCGCGTGGTCTCGATGTGGCGTCCGTCGCGCGAGATGGCCTTGATGGTCTGGTTGGGCTTCAAGGTGCCCGAGCGGATGCGGCCGGTGAGGATGCGGCCCAGGAACGGATCGGCCTCCAGCGTCGTCGCCAGCATGCGGAAGGGCCCGTCCTCGGCGACAGGGGCGGGCACATGCGCCACGATCAACTCGAAGAGCGGCGTCAGGTCGGTCTTGGGACCGCCGGGTTCGGTGGCCATCCAGCCGTCGCGGCCCGAGCCGTAGACGACGGGGAAATCGAGCTGCTCGTCCGTGGCATCGAGGCCGGCGAAGAGATCGAAGATCTCGTTCAGCACCTGGTCGTGGCGCTCGTCCGGGCGGTCGATCTTGTTGATGGCCACGATCGGGCGCAGCCCCTGCTTCAGGGCCTTGGAGACGACGAACTTGGTCTGGGGCAGCGGACCCTCGGAGGCATCGACCAGCACGACGACGCCGTCGACCATGTTCAGGATGCGCTCCACTTCGCCGCCGAAATCGGCGTGGCCGGGCGTATCGACGATGTTGATGCGGGTGTCGCGCCACAGGATCGAGGTGCACTTGGCCAGGATGGTGATGCCGCGCTCACGCTCCAGGTCGTTGGAGTCCATGGCCTGGGAGTCTACCTTCTGGTTGTCCCGGAAGGCTCCCGACTGCTTGAGAAGCGCGTCGACCAGCGTGGTCTTGCCGTGGTCGACGTGGGCGATGATGGCGATGTTGCGGAGTTTCATTGCGCGATGGGGTCCGTGCGGCGACAGCGGGCCGCGTCTGGCAGGCGTGTTGCGCTGCAAAAAAGATGGCCGGGGCGTAGCACAGTTCGTCCCGACTTGCCAGCGGCTCGCGCGCCCCGGTCATTATGCTGCAATGCACAAACGACGAACGGGGAGGCCTTCGGGCCTCCCCGCATCGGTAGGATTCGGGCCACAGGCGGCCCGCGGCGCTACTTGCAGAGCTTGGCCTGCATCACGCATTCGAAGCCCAGGCCGCCGGCCTTGCACTTCGACTTGACGTTGGAGACCTTGTAGCCGGGCGCGGTGCCGACCTTGGCGCCGCTCGACATGAACGAAGCCCAGGACCCCCAGTCGGTCGCCTGGAGAACGGCTTCCCAGGCCTGGAACATGGCGCCGTCCCTGGTCGAATTGGTGCCCTGGGCGGCCTTGAGCACGCAGCTGGCGGCGGGTCTTGGTTAAGGACCGCTCGCACACGCGTGCCGTCCCGAACTACGGTCATGTGGAAGTCGCCCGGGGCGAT